>DATDIY010000314.1:0-21781 GCA_036520815.1 Acidimicrobiales bacterium | reverse complement strand
ACCGAGGAGACCTACCTGGCTTCCATCGACGGAAAGACCGCCTCGCTGCTGGGCACGGCCTGTCGCATCGGCGGCATCGTGGCCGACCTGCCCCGGGACCAGATCGACGCCCTCACCACCTTCGGGCGCAGCTACGGGATGGCCTTCCAGATCGTCGACGACCTGCTCGACGTCACCGCCACCGACGAGGCCCTCGGCAAGCCCGCCGGCCACGACCTGGTCGAGGGCACCTACACCCTCCCGATCATTCGCACGCTCGGCGCGGGAGGCCCGGCCGCAGTCGAGCTGAGCGCGCTGCTCACCCGGCTCCGGCCCATCGACGGCACCCTCGAACCGGTCGCCGACCCCGACGCCATCGCCGAGGCGCGTGAGCTGCTGCGGTCCACACCCGCGGTGCAGTCCGCCCTCGACACCGCCCGCCAGTTCGTCGAGGAGGGGCGCCAGGCCCTCGCGCCCTACGCCGGCACCGAAGCGGCCGATGCCCTGGGCGCCGCGTCCGAGCACCTGCTCGGCACCGTCGACGCCGCCGCCTGACCCCGGATCAGGGTTGGTCGGCGACCTCGTCGAGGAAGCGGGTCACCAGGCGATTGAAGGTGCCGGCGTGCTCCATCGTGAGGCCATGGGCGGCGCCCGTGACGATCTCCAGACGGGAGTCGGGGATCAGCTCGTGGAGCAGCTCGCTGTCGCCCACCGGGGTGAGGACGTCCTGGCTGCCCACCACCAACAGGGTGGGGGCCTTGACCCGCTCGAGGTCGCTGCGTGACGAGTCGTCGAAACCCAGGATGGCGTCGATCTGGGCCCGGAACGCCGCCGGCGCGACCTGCACCGCCAACGGACCCAACAGGCTGATCACCGGCCAGAACCGGACCCGGGCGCGAGGTCCGATCAACCACTCGGCGGCGACGTCGACGACGGCGCGCATCCCCTTCTCCTCGGCGAGGGCGGCCCAGTCGGCCAGCAGCTCCCGACGCCAGGCGAGGTGGTGGCAGGCGGTGGCGGCGAGGGTGAGGGAGCGAACCCGATCGGCGTGGCGGACCCCGAGGACCTGACCGATGATCCCGCCCATGGAGACCCCGATGACGTGCGCGGACTCCACCCCGAGGACATCCAGCACGGCCACCGCGTCGTCGGCCATGACCTGCAGGTCGTAGGGGCCCGACGGCGCGTCGGAACGACCGACACCCCGGTTGTCGAACACGACCCCGCGGTGCACGCGGCTGACGGCCCGCCGCTGGCGCAGCCAGGCCCGGCTGTCCGCTCCCAGGCCCTGTACGAGCAGCACCGCCTCGCCCTCGGCCCGGCCGAAGGCTTCGTAGTGGATGCTCGTGCCATCGGACACCACGACATGGGGCACCGCGCCATTGTGCGTCCGCGGCCGATCGATTCCGGCGACCCCAGGGCACCGGCAGCCGACCCCCGCTGCTCCGGTCAGGCCGCCGGATGCCCCGAGTCGTCGATGACCCAGGTCGGAGGGGCCCACTCGTGCAGGTGGCCGAGCACTTCAGGCGTCGTGTGGCGGGGAGCGATGCCGAGCGCTTCCCCCGCCATCGCCCCGTCCGCCAGCCGACCCCGGACGAGCAGCTCCACCACGTGCTCGGGCATCGGCGCGCCGGCCAGCGAGGTGGTGGCAGAGGCCACCCGCCACCCCGGGCCCCACGTGGGTACGGGCACCCGCCGACCGAGCCGGGCCGCCTGCCGGGGGGTCACCGCGCCCGGTCCGACCACGTTGACCGGCCCGTCGGTGCGCCGATGCACGGCGGCCACGACGGCGGCGGCGGCGTCCTCCGGGTGCAGGACGCAGAACCGAGGCGCGCCGGTCGCCGGCACCGGTACGGCCGGCAGCCGCAGCACCCGCCCGAGCGGGCTGGGCACGTGGGGACCGACCACCGGCGCCAGACGGAGGAGCGCGACAGGCGCATCGACGCGGCGAGCGCCGTCACGCGCCACCCGCTCGACGTGCAGCATCGACTCACCGAACGGCGACGTCGGGTCGGGACGGACGGTCTCGTCGGGTCGCACCGGACGGTTCTTCGCTCGGCCGTACACCTCGATGCCGGACCGCACCACGACCGACTCGAGCTGGCCCCCGCGCAGACAGCCGTCGAGGGCGGCGATGGTTCCGATCGCCGTCCGGGAGATGGCGAGCGCGGGCTCGACGCGGGCGTAGGGCTCGTAGACGCCCAGGTGGACGAGGACGGTGGGCGCGAACTCGGCGAGCACCGCCACGGTGCGCTCGCGGTCGCTGGGGTCGATCCGGTGGAACTGCGCCCGCCGGAGATGCCGGCGAGGGGGTTCCACGTCGAGACCGAGCAGTTCGGCCACCCGGTCGTCGCTGTCGAGCAGACGGGCCACGCGGGTGCCGAGCTCTCCGCCCATGCCGGTGACGGCGATGCGCACCAGGGCCCCGTCGGTCAGAGGTTCTTCTCGTGGACGAGGCGGAGGCCGTGCAGCGTCAACCAGGGCTCGACGTGCTGGATCCGCTCGGAGAACTGCGAGATCAGCCCAGCCAGCCCCCCGGTCGACAGCACGGTGCACGGGCCGAGCTCGTCCTCGATCCGGGCGACCAGGCCGTCGACCTGGGCAGCGAAGCCGTAGACGACCCCGGACTGGATCGACTCCACCGTCGACTTCCCGAGCACGCTGCGCGGAGGCTTCAACTCGACTGCCCGCAGCGCGGCGGCCCGTCCCACCAAGGCATCCATCGAGATCTCGATCCCGGGGGCGATGGCGCCACCGAGGTACTCCCCCGCCGCGGAGACGGCGTCGCAGGTCGTGGCCGTCCCGAAGTCGGCGATGACCGTCGGACCGCCGTAGAGGTCGAAGGCGCCGACGGCGTTGGCGATGCGGTCCGCCCCCACCTCCTTCGGGTTGTCGTAGTTGATGCGGATCCCGGTGCGGACGCCCGGCTCGATGACGATGGGCTCGAAGTCGAGGTAGCGGTCGGCGAGATCGCGCAGCGCGGCGGTCACCTTGGGGACCCCGGAGGACACCGCGATGCCCTCGATGTCGGCGAACCGCAAGCTGCGCAGCGCGAGGAAGCCCTGGAGCATCACGGCGACCTCGTCGCTCGTCCGGTCGCCGATCGTGGACAAGCGCCAGTGCTGGAGCAGACCCTCCTCGGGACGAGCTCCCGCGGCCGAATCCTTCTCGAGGTCGTAGAGCCCGACGACGGTCTGCGTGTTCCCTGCGTCAACGACGAGCAGCACGGCGTCGCTCCTTCAGGCCGGGTCGATGTCGAGGCCGATGTCGAGCACCGGCGCGGCGTTGGTGAGGCCACCGACGGAGATGCAGTCGACTCCGGTGGCGGCGTAGGCACCCACGCGGTCGAGGGTGATGCCTCCGGAGACCTCGAGCAGGGGCCGGCGGGCCGACGCCTCGGCGGCGCTCACGCACTCCGTCACCTGCTCGGGGGTCATGTTGTCGAGCAGCAGGGCGTCGGCTCCGGCCTCCAACGCCTCGACGACCTGGTCGAACCGATCGCATTCGACGTGCACGGTCCGGGCCGGCCACATGACCCGGGCCCGCTCGACGGCATCGGTGATCCCGAACAGGGCGATGTGGTTGTCCTTGAGCAGGATCCAGTCAGAGAGGTTCCCGCGGTGGTTGGCGCCGCCGCCGGCGCGCACCGCCGCTTTCTCGAGCGAGCGGAGACCGGGGGTCGTCTTACGGGTGTCCCAGATGCGGGCGTGGCCGCGGCCGGCGAGGGCGTCGACGAACGAGCGCGTCATGGTGGCGATGCCGGAGAGGTGGCCGAGGAAGTTGAGCGCGGTGCGCTCGGCGGTGAGGATCGAGGCCAGCGGCCCGGTGGCCGTGGCGATGGTGCCACCGGCGGCGACGGGGTCACCATCGTCGAGCGTCCAGTCGAGAACGACCGCGGCGTCCACCTGGCGGAACGTCTCGACCACGCAGGCCCGGCCGGCGAGCACCCCGGGCCGACGGGCCACGAAGCGGGCGGTGGCGTCCAGGTCGTCCGGCAGCAGGGCGGAGGTGAGGTCCCCCAGCGGGAGGAGATCTTCGGCCAGGGCGCGGGTGACGGCGTCCTCGACGACGACCTGGGGCGGATGGAGCGCGCTCGACACGGCGGAAAGCCTGCCCGCTGGCGACGCCGGGGTCGAACCGCTACCCGAGCACCAGCCGGCAGGCCAGCTCGGGATCGGCGTCGGGGAAGTCGGCACGGGTGTGGGCGCCACGGCTCTCCTCCCGGGCGGTGGCGGCGGCGACGAGGGCGGCGCCGACATCGGCCAGGTTGGCGAGCTCCCACTTCTCGGAACCACCGCTGGCTTCGAGTGCCACCGACCGGCATCGCTCCACCGCCAGGGCGGTGCGGGCCAGCGAGTCGGCGTCGCGCAGCACACCGGCGCCGGTGGTCATCGCCCGCTGGAGGGCGTCGCGCTCCGCGGCCAGGTCGATCGGGCTGTCCAGGACCTCGGTCGGAGCCGGGCCCGTCGGCGGAAGCACCCATCCGGTGCGACGGCCCCCGATCACGCCGGGCTCCGCCGGCTCGGACTCGACGACGGCGCGCATCGCGCCCGTCGGGCTCGGCCCGTCGGAACCGCGCTCGACCGCCTCGACCACACGGGCGCCGAAGACCATGCCTTCGAGCAGCGAGTTCGACGCCAGACGGTTCGCACCGTGGACACCGGAGCAGGCGACCTCACCCGCGGCCCAGAGGCCCGGGAGCGTCGTGGCACCGTCGAGGTCGGCCACCACGCCCCCACAGAGGTAGTGGGCGGCGGGCGCGATCGGCAGCCAGTCGACCGACGGATCGAGCCCGGCTTCCACCAGAGCGGCGTCGATCGTGGGGAAGCGCTCGGCGAAGTTGTCGAGACCGGTGGCGTCGAGCCAGCAGTGGTCGACGCCGAGCTCGAGCATCCGCGCCGTCATCGCCCGACTCACCTTGTCGCGAGGGAGGAGCTCGTCGACGAACCGTTCGCCGGTCGTGTCGCGCAACAGGGCGCCGTGGCCGCGCAGGGCCTCGGACAACAACGGCCGAGGCATCTTCGGATGGTGCAGGGCCGTGGGATGGAACTGCACGAACTCGAGATCGGCCACCGCGACGCCGGCCCGCAGAGCCATCGCGATGCCGTCTCCCGTGCTCTCGACCGGGTTGGTCGTGACCGCGAACAGCTGCCCCGCGCCACCCGATGCCAGCAGCACGTGACGGGCCCTGATGACGGGGCCTCCGGGCTGACCCGGCGCAGTGACACCGCGACAGCGGCCCCCGTGCACCAACAGGTCGACGGCGAAGGCGTGCTCGTAGATCGCCACCGCGCTGCGGCGCACCGCCGCCACCAGGGCCCGCTCGATCTCGACCCCGGTGGCCGCCCCGCCGGCATGCACCACTCTGGCCAGCGAGTGCCCGCCCTCCCGGGCCAGCTCGAGGCGGCCGTGCTCGTCTCGGTCGAACATCGCACCGAGGGCGATGAGGTCCTCGACGCGCGTCGGCCCCTCCTCCACCAGCACTCGAACGGCGTCGACGTCGCACAGCCCGGCGCCGGCCGAGAGCGTGTCGGCCAGGTGCAGATCGGTGGAGTCCGGGTCCTCGGCGAGCACAGCGGCCACGCCGCCCTGGGCCCAGCGGGTGGTGGCCTGCTCCAGCTCGCCCTTGGTGAGCACCCCAACCCGCAGACCGAGCCCGTCAGCTGCCCGCACCGCCGCCGAGAGGCCGGCCACGCCGGATCCGATGACCAGCAGGTCGAGCTCGTCGGGAGGGTCGGGCAGCACGGTCACGGTCGGTCAGTCTGGCCCACTCGACGGGGAGGCTCCCGCCTCGATCCGCTGTGCCAGAACCCCAGGTCGTGACAGACACGGGCCGCTGGCGCCACGCAGACCGGTCAGGCTCGGACGCCGACCTCGAGGGTGGCCAGCTCGACGGCGGCAGCCTCGTCGACAGGGCGGTTCGACGCGTCGACGTGCACGACCCGTGGCTCGTAGCCCTCGAGCTCGGCGTCGTCGTAGTCGCCGTAGGTGATGACGATGATGCGATCACCGGGCTGCACCAGACGGGCGGCCGCGCCGTTCAGGCAGACGTCGCCGGGGCCGCCGGGGATGGCGTAGGTCTCGAAGCGGGCGCCGTTGTCGATGTCGACGACCTGCACCTGCTCCCACTCACGGATGTCGGCGAGATCCATCAGGCGCGTGTCGAGCGTGATCGACCCCACGTAGTGGAGGTTGGCGTCGGTGACCCGCGCGCGGTGGATCTTCGACTTCATCATGCGACGGTGCACGTGATGGCTCCTCGGGTGCTTGGCGCCAGAAGGTCGCCGTACGGGAACGAGCGCCCGCCTCACGGGACGAGCACTCCGAGGTTATCGATGAGACGGGGAGTCCCCAAACGGGCGGCGACGAGAAGCCGGACCTCGGCCCCCGGCACCAGCTGCTCCGGGCGTTCCAGCGTCGCCGAATCGACGACCTCGGCGTAGTCGAGCTCGAACGGCGGCGAGTCGTGCACGACGCCGGCGATCCGCTCCACGATCGCCGCTGGGTCACGCTCGCCGCCCTCCACCATGCGGGCACCGAGCTCGAGCGCACGGTGGAGCGCAGGCGCCACCTGCCGCTCGGCCGGCGTGAGGTAGACGTTGCGGCTCGAGCGGGCCAGGCCGTCGGGCTCGCGCACGATCGGGCACCCCACGACCGTCACGGGCTGATCGAGGTCGGCGACCATGCGCCTCACCACCGCGAGCTGCTGGAAGTCCTTCTCGCCGAAGTAGGCCCGGCACGGCCCGGCGGCGTTGAACAGCTTCGTCACGACGGTGGTGACCCCGTCGAAGTGGGTCGGTCGGGACGCACCTTCCATCGATGCGCTCAGCCCGTCGACGTGCACGGTGGTGGCCGTCGGCGTCGGGTACATCTCGTCGGTCGACGGGGTGAACGCCATCGAGGCCCCCGCGCCTGCGGCCAGCTCGAGGTCACGCTCCAGCGGGCGGGGGTAGGCATCGAGGTCCTCTCCGGCGCCGAACTGGAGCGGGTTCACGAAGATGGTCAACGCCACCACGTCGCACTCCGCGGCGGCCACCGCGATCAGCGAGAGATGCCCGTCGTGCAGGGCACCCATGGTGGGCACGAGCCCCACGGTGTGCCCGTCGGCCCTGGCCGCATCGAGCCTGGCGCGCAGCGCCGACTTGGTGGTGAGGACCTCCATCACCGCTCCCCCTCCGCTCCGTCGTCGGAGCCATCGTCGACCAGCCGACGGGCAGCCGCCACCATGGCGTCGTAGGCGGCCAGCTCGCCGGGGTCGAGGGCCGCCCGGTGGCGCTCGACGGTGTCCCAGTCGCCCCGGGCGACCGGCCCGGTCAGCGCCGCCGCCGGACCGAGCTCGGCCACGTTGTCGAGGGTGGCCCGAACCAGGTCGAGGTAGGCCTCGAGCGGCACGCCCGCCGACGCCGCGACCCGTTCGACCTGTCCGAGGAGGGCCACCAGGTGGTTGGAGGCGATGGCGGCGGCAGCGTGGTAGGCGGCGCGATCAGCGTCGGCGACGACGAACGACCGACCCCCCAGATCGGCGACCGCCCGCTCGACCAGGGCTCTGGCCTCCGGCGGCTCACCCGCCACCGCGAACCAGGCACCCACCAGACGGCGAGCCCCGACGTCGGCGTCGGGCAGCGAGACGAGAGGGTGCAGCGCCCCACGACGGGGGTGGGGGGCGAGCACGTCGAGGCCGAGCGATCCGGAGAGATGAGCCACCACGACATCCGCGGTGGGTGCCACCGAGGAGGCCACCTCGGCGATGGCGGCGTCCGGCGTCGCGATCACCAGGAGGTCGACGCCCTCACCCGCCGAGACGGGATCGTCACCGCGGTGCACCGGCTCGGCGACGCTCCACCCCGCCGACTCCAGCGCCGCCGACAACGCCCCACCGGCCCGACCGGGACCCACGACCCGCAGGGTGAGCCGGCCGGGCACGTCACACCGGCCGGGCGTCGAGGGGTCCGACGAGCTCGACGCGACCCTCGGCGGCGTCCTCCCAGCCCTCGCCGGCCACGTCGGGGGCGATGGCGGCGAGCGGCGCCATCACGAACCGACGGACACGCATCCGTGGGTGGGGAACCTGGAGGTCGGCGTCGTGGACGGAGACCCCCTCCATCCAGAGGATGTCGACGTCGAGGGTGCGGGGTCCCCACCGCACGCTGCGCACCCGGTCGGCGGCCGACTCCAGGCGGTGGCACACCCCGAGCAACAGCCGGGCGGTCAGGTCGGTGTCGATCTCGACCACGATGTTCAGGTAGGGCGCCTGGCCGCCGGGACCGCCCATCGGCTCGGTCCGGTAGACGGGCGACACCGCCCGCACGGCCGGGAGCGAGCCCACCGCTTCGCGCAGCAGTGACCAGGAGTCGCCGACGTTGGAGCCCAGGCCCAGGAGAGCGCGCGTCACCCGCGCTCCCGCGTGATGCGCACCCCGGAGGTGCCCATCACCTGCGGGACCGGGGGGCGCAGCTTGCGCACTGCGACGGTGACCACCAGGGCCCGCTCGTCGGCCAGCACGGTCTCGGCGATGGCCTCGGCGAGACGCTCGAGCAGCATCGGTGTGCCGCTGGTGACGACCCGCTCGACCTGCTCGGTGATGGCCCCGTAGTCGAGGGTGTCGTCGAGGTCGTCGGAACCGCCCGCCACCGCCAGGTCGGCGGTGACATCGAGGTCGATCTCCAGCGGTTGGGCCCGCTCGCGCTCTTCGGGAAGGGCGCCGCAGATCCCGCTGATCACGAGTCCGCGCAGCTCGATCCGGTCGGTCGGGGCCATGCCAGCGAGCTCAGTCCTGCGGATGCGGCAGCGGCAGCGACGCCGCCACCGCGACCATCTCACGGCCGGCCGGCCCCAGCTGGCGCTGGGTGAGGCGCTCGATGACGGTGACGGTGCGAGGCGCGGTGTCGATCAGCTCGTTCCAGAGGAGGTAGCCGGCGGTGAGACCGCACACCCGGTCACCCAGCTCCTCGCCGTGCAACAGCACCCGCTGGCCGCTCTGGAGCATCTGACGCAGCTCCCGGTAGAGGCCGAGCTCGTAGGCGGCGAGCTCGTCGTCCGGCACGGGCCGATGCCGCCACACCACCCCGAGCTCGTCGTAGTTGTGCAGGTTGTGAGGTGCCGAGATCACCGACATCACGCAGGTGAAACCCTGCTCACGAACCCAGATGATCTCCTCCTGGCGGCGCACCTTGCGATGGTTGGCGCCGTAGCCGCCGGGCCGCTCGCACACGGCGAGACGGTCGGCGATCACCCAGTGGAAGTTGCGAGGGCGAATGCCCTGAGCCCATTTGCCCTTGCTTGCCACGGCGCTCATGCTGCCACGACTCGGGAGGCCTGAACGGCGGCCTTCACGTCGTGGGCCCGCACCATGGCGGCCCCGAGGTGCATCGCCCACACCTCGGTGGCGATCGAACCGGCGAGGCGATCGTCGGGTGGAACCGGGTCGGCGACCCCGTCGGAGTCGGCCAGAAGGCGCCCCAGGGAGGCCTTCCGGCTGGTTCCCACCAGCACCGGCCAGCCAAGGGTCACGACGCGGTCGAGGTGGGCCAGGAGGTCGAGGTTGTGCTCGAGGGTCTTGCCGAAGCCGATGCCGGGATCGATCCAGATCTCGTCGACGCCGGCGGCGCGGGCGGCCCCGGCCCGCTCGTCGAGGAAGGCGCACACCTCGGCGACGACGTCGTCGTAGTGCGGAGCCACCTGCATGGTGCCGGGCTCGCCCTGCATGTGCACCGCCACCCACCCGACGCCGAGCTCGGCGGCGACGGTCCACAGGGTGGCGGAGACGTCGTTGAG
Source organism: Acidimicrobiales bacterium (assembly GCA_036520815.1). Taxonomy (GTDB): domain Bacteria; phylum Actinomycetota; class Acidimicrobiia; order Acidimicrobiales; family Acidimicrobilacustridaceae; genus CAMFLJ01. Next base: position 12,028 of record DATDIY010000314.1, on the reverse strand, counting down.
CAGTGTCGCCCCTGCCGCCACCGCCGCCCGGGCGACCTCGGGCGAGCGGGTGTCGACGCTCACCCTCCCGTGAGGGGCCAGCGCCTCGACCACCGGAACGACCCGGCGGAGCTCCTCGTCGAGCGCGACCGGCGACGCACCGGGCCGGGTGGACTCCCCTCCGACGTCGAGCACATCGGCCCCCTCGTCGAGCAGCGAGAGCCCGTGGGCCACCGCCGCAGCGGTGTCGAAGTACCGCCCGCCGTCGCTGAACGAGTCGGGCGTGACGTTCACGATGCCCATCACGAGGGGTTGCACGGGCGGGCAGGCTACCGGCGGGGTGGGACGGCTCAGGACCGTTCGATGAAGCGCATCGCCTCGAAGCGGGTAGCGGTGCTGTCGCGGAACTGTCCCCGCACCGACGAGGTGACGGTGGAGGCGCCCGGCTTGCGCACGCCGCGCATCGACATGCAGAGGTGCTCGGCCTCGATCACCACCAGCACGCCCCGCGGTTGGAGGGTGCGTTCGATCTCGTCGGCGATCTGGGCGGTGAGGCGCTCCTGGACCTGGGGCCGCTTGGCGTAGGCGTCCACCAGCCGGGCCAGCTTCGACAGGCCGGTGACCCGGCCGTCCTCACCAGGGATGTAGGCGACGTGGGCCTTGCCCATGAACGGCACCAGGTGGTGCTCGCACATCGACACGAGGGGGATGTCGCGGACCATCACCATCTCGTCGTGGTTGGCCTCGAACATCACCTGCAGGTGCGTGTCAGGGTCCTCCCGGAGGCCAGAGAAGACCTCTTCGTACATCCGGGCGACCCGCATCGGCGTGTCGAGGAGGCCGTCGCGCTCTGGGTCCTCGCCGATGGCGCTCAGGATCTCGCGGACGGCGGCGGCGATTCGGGGAAGGTCGACAGGTGGCAACGCAGGACGCTCCTCACGAGGTGCAAGGGCACGCTCCGGCCTCCCCTCGAACGTATTGTCGAAGGGCGGGAGGTCGAAGCTGTCGATGCTCATGTCGTCGGTCATCGCAGCGGGCTCTCCACGAGGGGCAGTCGCGTTCGGGACTGGACCCTATCGGCGGTGGGTGGCGGCACCATCTTCGGGCACGACCTCGGGGTCAGATGACCTCAGACGGGTCCGACGAACGTACGTATGTCGCGCATGTTGCGGTAGCGCTCGGCAACGTCGAGGCCGTAGCCCACGAGGAAGGTGTTCGGGAGGCGGAAGCCCACGTAGCGAAGCGGCGGCTCGGCCTTCTGCTGGCCCTCCTTGAGCAGCAGGGCGCACACCTCGAGGCTGGCCGGACCGCGGACTGCCAGGTTCTTGAGCAGGTAGTTGAGGGTGAGTCCGCTGTCGACGATGTCCTCCACCACGAGGACGTCGCGACCAGTGAGATCGAGGTCGAGATCCTTGACGATGCGGACCACGCCGCTCGTCTTGGTGGCGCTCCCGTAGGAGGAGACAGCCATGAAATCGAGCTCGAGGGGCAGGTCGACGTGGCGGGCGAGATCGGCCATGAACATCACCGCGCCCTTGAGCACGCCGATCAGGAGCGGTGCCCGGCCCTCGTAGTCCCGGGTGATCTCCGCACCGAGCTCGACGAGTCGTCGATTCAACGCCTCCTCGCTGACGACCACCTCACCGAGATCGGGATCGTCGTCGGGGCTGAGGAGGGCACGCTCGCTCGGAGTCGACACGGTCGGCGAAGTTACCCCACGCCACCCGCACCGGCGGGCGGCCGCAGCTCGAGGCGTCCATGGGAGCGACGCACGGAGCGCCCGCGGCCGACCTCGGTGGCGACCGCCTCGTTCCGGGCGACGGCGAGAACCCGCTCCACCGTGGCGGCATCGGGAGGGTGGTGCTCGGGGTGGTCGGCGCGCAGCCACTCCCGCACGGCCACCCGCGCGACCGCCACCGGTGCGCTCCGCAGCGTCCGGGCGTCGGTGACGTCGAGACCAGCGGCCTCCCCGGCGAGGTGGTCGGCCACCGCGGCGGCGAGATCGGCCTGGCGATCGAGCACAGGCACGAGGTCGCGACCGGCGACGTCCTGCAGCAGCGGGAGCACCTCGTGGCGGATCCGGTTCCGGAGGAAGGTGGTGTCGGCGTTGCTCGGGTCGTCGAGCGGCGTGAGCCCCGCTTGGACGCAGATGCGCCTCGTCTCGGACCGGCGCAGCCCGAGGATCGGGTGGCGGCGACCACGGCGGATGGCGGCGAGCCCGTCGGCGCCGGCGCCTCGGAGGAGGTTCACGAGCAGCGTCTCGGCCCGGTCGTCGGCGGTGTGACCGAGCGCCGCCTCCGGCCCCAGCACGGCGAGGCGGGCGGAGCGGGCCCGGGCCTCGAGGTTCGACCCCGGCTCGACGTGCACGACCTCGCTCCGGAAGCCGGCCCCGTGGCGCCGGGCGGCCTCGGCCACGATCTCGGCCTCCGAAGCGGAACCCGGCCGCAGCCCGTGGTCGACGTGGACGGCGGTGACCTCGCATCGGGCGGCGGTCGCCAGGACCAGCAGGGCGAGCGAGTCGGCGCCGCCCGACACCCCGCACACCAAGGGGGAACCGGCCGGCGGGAACGTGCATCGGACCAGCAGGTCCTCCAGGTCCTCTACTGCCACGACGGGCTGTCCGGGTCGCTCAGCCGGCGGCGGGGAGCGCCGCGCCCATCCGCTCGATCCAGCGGTGGGGTTCGCGGATCTCGAGCAGGCTCGGCAGGTTGCCCGGTTCCTCCCAGGCCCGGTTCAGCAGGCGCTGTCCGCCCGCCCGCTCGACGGCGGCGATGAAGGCCTCACCCTCGGCGTACTGGCTGAGCTTGGCCTCGAGGCCGATGAGCTGCTGCACCAGCCGGTTGAGGCCCCGAGCGGACTCGCGGCGCTGCCGGAGCACTCGACCGAACCTCTCGGCGCTGGGAACGAGCCCCTCGCCGGCACGGTCCATGGTGACGTCGCCGTGCCCCTCGAGCAGGCTCATCATCCCGCTGACCTTGTCGAGCACCGCCCGCTGCTCGGGCCCGGCGATGAGGTTCACCAGGCCGCCGTCGGCCAGCGGGTTGCGGCCAGCACGGATGGACTCGGCCAGACGGTTCACCGCGTCGACGAGGCGCTTGGGGTCCGGCTCCATCGCGCCGAGGGTCTCGTGGACCAGGCCGATGAAGTGCGGCCGGAGCCACGGAACGCCGGTGAACTGGGCTCGGTGGGTGACCTCGTGGAGGGCCAGCCAGAGGCGGAACTCCTCGGGCGGGAAGGCGTGCTGCTTCTCGAGGGCGAGCACGTTGGGACCGACGTAGTAGACGAGGTCCTGGTCGGCCGGGTCCTCCTCCTCGATCACGAGGAGGTCGTACTGGCCGAGCACCCGACCCGACATCCAGCCGAGCACCATGCCCAGCTCGGCACCGGCGAGACGGGTCGTCAGCGGCGCCGCCAGCCCGGTGGACACACGGTCGTCGAACTTCTCGAGAAGGGGCCGCAGCAGACGCTGGAACGACGACAGGTTGGCCTGGATCCAGCCGGTGCGGTCGGTGACCCGGGCCCGAGCCGGGCCGGCCAGGGAGCGCAGGCCGGTCTCGGCCTCCACCAACGCCTCGGCCTGAGCGGTCAGGCGGTCGAAGTCGGGTTGCAGCGAGTCGACGTGATAGCTCTCGGCGAAGGGCTCACGACCGGCGGCGCGGACCGCCACCTTCTCGGCGAACGTCCAGTCGACGGCGCCGGACACGGGGTCAGCGCTTCGGGTAGCGGGGCATGACCACCTTGTAGAGGTAGCCGATGGCGATGCCCACGGTGAGAAGGATCGCCGGGATGACGAGGGCTACCGCGATCCAGAAGGTCCAGACCTGGGCCAAGACGATGTCCATGGCCGCCGATCCTATGCCCCGACCGGGCGGGGTCCCTCATCGCCGTCGCCGATCTGGTCGGTCTGGGCGAGCATGGTGAGCTTCTGGGCGATGCGGACCCGCAGCGACTCCGGCACCTCTTCGCGGCACTTGGTCGAGATGACGATCCGCAGCTCGGCCTCGAAGTCGAACGCCTCGATGCACGGGTTGCAGCCCTCGAGGTGGTGGGCGATCAGCACCCGCTTCTCCTGGGTGAGCTCACCGTCGAGGAACGTGTAGATCTCGGCCAACGCGGCTTCGCAGTCGGTGGCGTGATCGTGATCGTGATCGTGGTGCTCGGCCATGGCTCAGACGTCGTGTGCGGTCGGGCCGGTGCGGGCCGGCTGGCGGTCGACGGGCTCGGTGGCCCCTGCACCGTCCGGCCCCTCGGGCCGGTCGGTGAGCCCCCGTTGGGAGGCGTAGTCGTACAACTCCTTCTGGAGCGCCTTTCTTCCCCGGTGCAGGCGACTCATCACGGTTCCGATCGGGATGTCCAGGATCTCGGCGATCTCCTTGTAGGAGAACCCCTCCACGTCGGCGAGCAGCACCGCCAGGCGGAAGTTCTCCGGGAGGTCTTCGACGGCATCTTTCACTTCGGCATCGGTGAACCAGTCCATGAGCTCGTCCTCGGCGCTGCGACCGACCTGGGCCGCCTCCAGTCCGCCGAGGCGGCGGTAGAGGTAGAGGTCCTCGACCTCGTCGAGCTCGGTCTCGTCGGGCCGGCGCTTCTTGGCCCGGTACGAGTTGATGAACGTGTTGGTGAGAATGCGGTACAGCCATGCCTTGAGGTTGGTGCCCTCACGGAACCCCCCGAAACCCCGGTAGGCCTTGAGGTAGGTCTCCTGCACGAGGTCCTCGGCATCGGCGGGGTTGCGGGTCATGCGCAGCGCGGCGGAGTACAGGGCGGGCATGTACTCCATCGCCTCGTCCGCGAACGTCGCCTGGTCTGCCATGGGTTTCCCTACCGTCGACACGCCCCGGGGTGGGGGTCGCGCCACGGTACAGCGGTGGGATGACCCACCTCACCGCGGGCGGCCGGGCCGCCCCACCGCGCCGGCCGGACCTTCGCTGGAGCCCGAGAGGAGATTCGAACTCCTGACCTGCTCATTACGAGTGAGCTGCTCTACCGACTGAGCTACCCGGGCGGGTGGGCGCCGATCGTAGCCGCGGTGTCACGGCCGTCCCCACCCGACATCGGCCCTCGGGAGCGCTGGCACGCGGTGCGGCAGCGACGGATGATCAAGCGATGAACGACGAGCTCTGGAACGCCATCGACGACGACCTGGTCCGCACCTTCCTCCCGCCGGACCCTGCGCTCGAGGCCGCGCTGGCCGACAGCGACGCCGCCGGGCTGCCCCGGATCGCCGTGTCGGCCGCCCTCGGGAAGTTCCTCTCGCTGCTGGTCCGGGCCACCGGCGCCCGGCGGGTGCTCGAGGTCGGCACCCTCGGTGGGTACAGCACGATCTGGATGGCGCGAGGGCTACCCGACGACGGCCACCTCGTCACCCTCGAGCTGAACCCGACCAATGCCGAGGTCGCCCGGAAGAACCTGGATCGGGCCGGCGTCGGCACCCAGGTCGAGGTGAAGGTCGGAGCGGCGGCCGACACCCTCGCCTCCATGGTGGAAGCGGGCACCGAGCCGTTCGACTTCGTGTTCCTCGACGCGGACAAGGAGGGGTACACGACCTACCTCCGTCAAGCGATGCAGCTGTCCCGCAAGGGAACGGTGATCGTCGCCGACAACGTGGTGCGGGAGGGCCGGATCCTCGACCCGTCGCCCGACGACACGATGGCCACCGGCATCCGGGAGTTCCTCGATGCCGCCGGCGCCGACCCAGGCGTCGACGGCACCGCCGTGCAGACCGTGGGCACCAAGGGCCACGACGGCTTCGCCTTCCTCATCGTCGACTGAGCTGCTCGCACCCGTTCTGGTATGCAGATCGGGCGGACGTCCGCCCGATCTGCATACCAGAACGAGATCAGGCCCGGTCCCGCGTCGGACTCAGCGGGGGGTGAGGCGACCGAGGCGGAGGAAGAGGGCGACGAGCTGGAGGCGCTCGTTGGGGTTGCGCACCATCTCCCGGGCCAGCTCGGCGATGGTCTCCACCGCCTTGATCCCCTCCGACGGGCGGGCCGAGACGGCGAGCTCGTCGCGGTACCGCCGAGAGAGCTCGGTGAGCCCGGCCCGCACCTCGTCGGCTCGGTAACGGCGCGCCTCGCGCTTGTGCTTGTCCTCCAACTGCTTGCGGCCCGACCCTCGCTCCCCCCGGGCCTTGACCCGCTCCTCCAGCTCCGCCGCCTCGACCGCCTGCGCGTCGGCCAACGGGGCCATGGCGTCGGTGATCATGGCCAACAGCTCGTCGACGGCCTCGACGGCGGTGGCCCCGGTGCCGTCGAGGCGGTCGGGCACGTCGTGCCAGGCCCGGCGCCGCAGCGCCAACCGGTCGTCGGTGGCGAGCAGGCGGGCCCGAGCCAGGTCACCCGAGGCCACCACCGCCGCCTCCTCGGCCCGTTCGGGCGCCACCCCCTCGGCGACGAGGCGTTCGACGATGGCCTCGGTGGGCACCGGCCCGAGGTCGATGCGCAGGCACCGGCTGGCGATGGTGACCAGGTCGGGGGTGACGTCGTCGGCGAGGACGAGGAAGACCGTGCCCGGCGGCGGCTCCTCGATCGACTTCAGCAGCTTGGGACCGGCCACGGTGACCAGGTGGAACTCGTCGAGCACGAGCACCTTCGGTCCGCCCTCGACCGACGCCCTCGAGGCGGCGCCGATGATCTCGTCGGCCTGCTCCACCGTGATCGACGCGCCCTTGCGCTCGATGACCAGAAGGTCGGGGTGAGTCTCGGCCAGGGCCAGCTCGGCGTGGCGCACGGCCTCGACGCCCTCGTGCCCGCTCGACAGGAGCGCGGCGGCGAACGCCCGGGCCAGGGCCCGCTTCCCGCTCCCACGGGGCCCCACGAGCAGGTAGGCGTGGACCGGCGCCGCGACCGACGACCGCAGCTCGCGCACCGCGCCGGACTGGCCCACCACGTCGCCCCACAGGTCGACCCCGGCGGCCTCGGCCGGGAGGGGGGCGAGTTGAGCGCCGGTCACCGTGGTCACAACGCCAGTTGTAGTCGCTCCCGCACGACGGCCCTCACGGCGAAGGCCACCTCGTCGATGGTGCCGGTGCCGTCGAGCACCGCCCATCGGTCCGGCCTGGCCGCCGCCTGGGCCCGGAAGCCCCCGAGCACGGCGGCGTGGAACTCCGGGGGTTCTGCCTCCATGCGGTCCCGCGCCTCGCCCAGCCGGGCCTCGGCGAGCGCCGCCGGCACGTCGAGGAGCACGAACAGGTCGGGCCACGTTCCCGCAGCGGCCCAGTCCGAGAGCCACTCGACCTCGTTCACCGGCAGGCCCCGGCCGTGACCCTGGTAGGCGATCGAGGATCCGGCGAAGCGGTCGGTCACGACGTGTCGGCCGGACTCCAGAGCGGGCGTCACCACCTCGACGACGTGTTGGGCCCGGTCGGCGGCCATCAACAACGCCTCGGCGCGCGGCGCCAGCCCCTCGGTGGCGGGGTCGAGCACGAGCGCCCGCAGGCGAGCACCGATTGAGGTGCCACCGGGCTCGCGCGTCAGCACCGCGCCGAGCGCCTCGGCGAGCAACGCCGACTGGGTCGACTTGCCGCACGCCTCGCCGCCTTCGAAAGCGATGAAGCGGCCGCGGTCCGGGCTCATGTGCCGCTGCGGCGGGAGGGGTGGGGCGACACGCTCGCCCTGACCTCGCGCTGGCCCGCCCGCAGCGCCGCCATCGCCGCGAACCCGGCGCCGATGATGATGAGCGCCGCCAACCACAGCGCGAGGCGAACCCCGGGGAGGTCGATGGTGCCTCCGGCGAGGTCGAGGTGCTCCTCGATGAGGGCGCTGGAGACCTTCCCGAGCAGGGCGGCGAGCAGGGGCCCGGCCACCATCGAGACCAGCACGCACAGCCGGACGAGCGTGTTGAGGGAGCTGAAGACACGGCCGCGGAGCTCGTCGTCGACCTCCTGTTGGAGCAGCACGAACCCGATCACGTACACCGGCCCGACCGACACCCCCATCAACCCGACGAAGGCGACCGCCACCGGCAACGACGAGGAGCTGGCGGCACAGAAGAGCGACGCCCCGGCGAGGAACAACGCGCCGACGAACACGGTGCGCTTGGGCAGCCGCCTCTGCAGGGTCGACACGCCGACCACCCCGAGGGCCACGCCGAAGCCGAGGGCGGTGGTGAACAGGCCGTAGCCGGCCGCACCGGAGTCGAGCACCTCGGTGGAGAACACCGCGCCCAACGGGATGAGCATCCCGCCGCCGATCAGCCCGGTGGCGATGCCGATGTTCACCGCCCGCACGGTGTGGTTGGACAGGATCACCCGCCAGCCCTCGCGCAACTCGTCGACAGTGGCTCGGAAGCCCTTCGCCTCCTCGAGCTCGTCCCCTTCGGTGGGTTTGGGCCGTCGTACGAGGGGAAGGCGGCTCACCATCCATGCCGCGAACAAGAAGGTGCACACGTCGACGTAGAAGGCCAACGCCATCTGGTCGTTCTCGAGCCAGGCCAGGCCAGGGATGTTCCCCACCCACACCGAAGCCCCCGCCAGCAGGGCGAAGAGCAACGAGGCGAACGGGAAGGTGCCGTAGGCGGCGGCCAGCGACAGCGAGTTGGCCGTGGTCAGGTGGTCGTGAGGGACGAGGTTGGGGACCTCGGAGTCCTTGGCCGGTGACCACAGGAGCGTGAGCACCTCCAGCGCCAGCGACGCCAGCACCAGGCCGGCGACGTTGTTCACGAACGGGAGGGTGGCCAGCACCGCAGCCCGTCCCAGGTCGCAACGGACCATGACCTTCTTGCGGTCCCAGCGGTCGACGAGCACCCCGGCGAGGGGACCGAAGAAGAAGCCGGGGATGATGCGCGCCGCCATCACCAGCGAGATGGCCCCGGCGCCGGCCCCACCGCCGATGTTGGCGGCCAGCAGGATGATGGCCGAGAAACCGAGCCAGTCGCCGAGCGACGACACGACCTGGACCAGCCAGAGGCGGAAGAACTCGTGGGAGCCGAAGAGGCGGACGTGCCACCCCGGCCGGTCGGCGGCGGACTCGGCGTACATCGTCTCGGTGTCGGGCGCCTCGGCCACGACCGTGACGTGCGCGTCCGTGCCGGTCAGACCCTCCCCGACCAGGTCGGGGGGTCCGTTGGAATCGTCGATGTCGTCCCGGGGGTCGGGGCGAACCACAGCCATCAGATCACCATAGGGCCGGCATCCCGGCCGGCCGGGAACCTTCGCCGACCACCGATCGCGGTCAGGCGCCCTCAGCAGGGGGTCGGGCGGCGGCCTTCTTGGCGGCGCGGCTGCTGCCCTTCTTCACGGTGCGGGCGGTGCCCGCCTTCGGAGCCGCCCGCTTCTTGGTCGCCTTGCGCGCCGCCTTCTTGGCCGGACGAGCGCCGACGTCGCCGTTGGCGATGGCGTCCCGGCGGGCCTGGAGCAGTTCGGCACCGCGCTGCGGGCTGAGCGTCCCCGGCTCGTCACCGACCCGCAGCGACGCATTGGTGTCGCCGTCGGTGACGTAGGGCCCGAACCGGCCCTCCTTCACCACCATCGGCTTGCCCGACACCGGGTCGGGGCCCAGCTCGGCCAGCGGCGGCTTGGGCGCTGCCCGGCCCCGGCGCTTCGGTTCGGCGAACAGACGCAACGCCTCGTCGAGGGTGACCGTGAACAGCTCGGGCTCGGCGGTGAGGCTCCGACTGTCGGAGCCCTTGGTGAGGTACGGCCCGAACTTGCCGATCTGGGCCACGACGTCCTCACCGTCGGGAGCGCTACCCACGACACGGGGCAGCGACAGCAGCTGCAGTGCCTCGTCGAGGGTGACGGTGTAGGGGTCCATCCCGGCGAACAGGCTCGACCGCTTGGGCTTGCCGTCGGGGGCGTCCTCGATCTCGCCGAGCTGCACGTAGGGCCCGAACCGGCCGCTCATGACGAACACGGTGAGCCCGCTGGCGAGGTCGTCGCCGAGCGGCTTCCCGCCCTTCGGCATCGAGAGCAGCTCGAGGGCGTGCTCGACGGTGAGGTCGGCCGGCGGGAGGTTGTCGGGGATCGAGGCGGTGTCGTCGCCCCGCTGCACGTACGGCCCGTAGCGCCCGGGCTTGGCGATCACCGGCACCCCGTTGCCGTCGTCGCCGATGGGGAAGCTGTTGATGGCAGCGGCGTCGATCTCCGGCAGCCGATCGGTCACCAGGTCGCGCAGCCCACCCTGGCGCTCACCGCCGTTGCTGGCCGGGCCGAAGTAGAAGTCCTCGAGGGTCGGCACCCGGGCGGCGTCGCCGGTGGAGATGCGATCGAGGACCTCTTCGAGGTCGCGCGTGAAGCCGTAGTCGACCAGCTCGGCGAAGTGCTGCTCGAGCATGTTGGTGACGGCGAAGGCCGTCCAGCTCGGCACCAGGGCGGAGCCCTTCTTCCAGACGTAGCCCCGGTTCTGGATGGTCTCCATGATCGAGGCGTAGGTGGACGGACGGCCCACGCCTAGCTCCTCGAGCTTGGCGACGAGGCTGGCCTCGGTGAAGCGCGATGGCGGCTTGGTGGCATGCCCGCCCGCGGCGAGATCGGAGGCATCGAGGGGGTCACCCGGCGACAGGGAGGGCAGGCGCCGCTCCTCGTCGTCGTCGCTGCGCCATTCCTCGACCTGCATCCAGCCCCGCTCGGTGATCACGGTGCCGGCCGCGGAGAACTCGGCGTCGCGGCCCGACGCGGTCTGCGCCCCGAGGCGCACGGTGACGGTCTCACCCACGGCGTCGTTCATCTGCGACGCGACGGTGCGCCGCCAGATCAGCTCGTAGAGCCGGGCCTCGCCGGGCTGGACCTCGCCCCGCACGTCCTCGGGCCGACGAAAGCGGTCACCGGAGGGCCGGATCGCCTCGTGGGCCTCCTGGGCGTTGGCCACCTTCTTGCCGTACGAACGGGGAGCGTCGGGGACCGATCCGGCGCCGTAGCGCTCGCTGGCCTCGGCCCGGGCGGCAGCCACGGCGGCGCCCGACAGGTTCGTCGAGTCGGTCCGCATGTAGGTGATGTAGCCCTGTTGGTACAGCGACTGGGCCATCGACATGACCTGCTTGGCCGAGACGTTGAGCGCCCGGCCGGCGACCTGCTGCAGCGTCGACGTGATGAACGGAGCGAACGGACGCTTGCGGTACGGCTTGGCGTCGACGGATCGCACGGCGAAGTCGGCGACGCCGAGCTCGGCGGCGAGACCGGTGGCGGTGCTCTCGTCGAGCACGATCCGGTCGTCGCGGGTGAGCTCGCCCTGCTGGGAGAAGTCGCCGCCGGTCGCCAGGCGGGTGCCGTCGAGAGCGACCATCCGGGCGGTGAAGGCGGTGCGGTCGGCGTCGGGTGCCGACGCCGCGAACGTGCCCTCGAGGTCCCACCAGGTGGCGGGCACGAACGCCATGATCTCCCGCTCACGCTCGACCACCAGGCGGGTGGCGACACTCTGCACCCGACCGGCCGACAGGCCCGGGTTGACCTTCTTCCACGCCACCTGGGACACGTCGTAGCCGTAGAGCCGGTCGAGGAGGCGCCGGGTCTCCTGGGCGTCAACCAGACGGTCGTTCAGCTCCCGGGGGTTGGCGAACGCCTCCCGGATCGCCGGTCCGGTGATCTCGTGGAACACCATCCGGTGCACCGGCATGTCGCGGGGCGGCTTCAGGACCTGCAGCAGGTGCCAGGCGATGGCCTCGCCCTCGCGATCCTCATCCGTCGCGAGATAGAGCGAGTCGGCGTCCTTCATCGCCCGCCGCAGCTCGGTGATCACCGACTTCTTGGCGTCGGGGACGATGTAGTGGGGCTCGAACCCGTTGTTGACGTCGATCGCCAGATAGGCCCACGGGAGCTTCTGGAACTGCTCCGGGAGCTGCTTGGCCTTGCTCGGCAGGTCGCGGATGTGGCCCACGGAGGCGATCACCGTGGGCTGGGAGCCGAGGGACGCGTCACCGCTCAGGAACTCGGTGATCTTCTTCGCCTTGGTCGGCGACTCGACGATGACGAGGGGACCTGCCATGGGCGACAGGTTGAGAGCAGCGACGCGCCGCTGTCAATGCGGTCCGGCCCGACGGTCCGGGCGACGACCGTTCAGGGGGCACCGTTTTTCAACTGTTCGGCACCGCTGGGCGATACTTGACCGATGGC
>DATDIY010000313.1:0-5266 GCA_036520815.1 Acidimicrobiales bacterium | reverse complement strand
CCGATGGAGGGTTCGACCGCACTGGGGTCGACCGGTCCGGGCTCCGGAGGCGCCTCCGGCTCAGGAGGTGGTGGATCGCCCGGCGGGGCCCCGACCGAGCCCACTCCCGTGGCCCGCGTCGCCAACCGCGCCGGCGCCCGCTCCCGCCGGGGGCGACGGGTGGCGGTGGCGCTGGCCGTCAGCGCGGTCGTGCTGCTGTTGGTCGGCGGCGGCGTCGCCCTCAGTGCCCGTTCGGGATCGGACGAGGGCGAGCTTGTCGTCGCCGAGTCACCCGTCGAGGAAGAGGCGGTGGTCGAGGAGGTCGCTCCCGACCCCGGTCCGGGTCCGGAGGACGCGCCCTCGGGGAACGACGGGGCCGAGCCCGGCGAGCCGTCGTCGACGACGACGCAACCGACCACCACGACCGTGCCCGACCCGCCGATCGTGGAGTCGCTCACGCTGCGGCCGGCGACCGACAAGCCGCCCACCTACGAGATGGCCGACGCCCCGGTGCTCACCTGGAGCGTGACGGGCGCCGACGCCGTCGAGGTGTGGCTGTGGACCGACACCGGCTCTGGCCCACAGCGAACCCGGTTGCTGTCGAGCGATCCGAACGGTTCGATGCCGATCTGCCCCGGGACCGTCGCCGGCACCCGGTGCACCAGCCCGCCGGCCACCTACCTGTTCGTCGTCGAGGCCGAGAACGAGGCCGGTCGCGTGGTCTCGAGCGACGCCGTACCGGCGCCCCGCTTCATCGTCTACACGATCATTTCCTGAGCCACCCTCACAGGGCTACGGTCGGGGAGGCACGGGAAGGGGGGACCGACCGTGCCCGATCGGCGTCCTACTGCGCGCCGTCACGGCGCCGCTCTCGTCGCACTGCTCGCGGCGGTGCTGCTCGCGCTCGCCGCCGTGGGCCGCGGCCACATCGACACGACCGACGAGATCCGCCCGACCACTCCGCCGGAGGTGGCGTCGAGCAGTCCGAGCGCGTCCTCCAACGACGTCCCGGGCGACCGCCGGCCGAGGACCGACGACTGCTGCGGTGGTGACGGCTGCTGCGTGGAGGCGACCGAGCCACGCGGCTACGTCGTGGCGGTTCGGGCACCGGGCCGGCCCGACCGCTTCCGAACCGTCGGACTCGGCGACGAGCCGATCTCGGCGTGGACCCCGTTCGAGATCGATGGGCTCGCTGAGCTGCTCCGGACCGAGGCGGTCGATCTGGCCGGGCTCCGCCAGACCCGGCCGGGAGGCGGTGCCCAGGGCCGCGATGTGACCTCGGTGAGCGACCTGCTCACCCTGCTCGCCAACGACCGAGGCCTTGGGCCCATCAGCCGTCCGGACCTCTACGCCGTGCGCAGTCTCGCCGGAGTGTCGGTCGTGATCCGCTCCGTCGGGCACCAGGCCGGCTCGGCCACGCTCGTCGAGCTGGCCAGCCGCCTCCTCGATCCGGCGGCTCAGCCGCAGGTCTGACCGGCTGGTGGCTCGCCGATCTGGTACCCGACCGGACCGGTGATCTCCTCGGCGACCGTCGTCGAGGTGGTGGAGCCTCCGCCCCTCGACGAGGTGGACGACGAGGCGGGTGCGGTCGTGGAGGTGGAGGAGGTCGGTGGTGAGGCCTGGTCGAGCACGGTGGTGAAGTCGGTACCGGTCACCAGCACCACGGGCACCTTGGCGCCCGACAGGCTCTTGTCGACCTGTAGCTCGGCGCCAGAGGCCAGTTGGCGGGCGACCTGGTCGGCCTGCGCCTGCAGCCCCGGGGCGTAGCGCACGATCGTGCGGGCCTGGGTCCTGGTGGTGTCGGCGGCGATCGACGCCTCGTAGCCGAGGCCGGCGAGGCGGTTCGACACGTCCGTGGCCTGGTTCTTGGCCCCGCTGCCGTTGCTCACCGCCAACGTCACCGACGCCGGTGACACGGTGCCCGGCGGAAGCCCGCGGAACACGTTGAGCGTCTCCTCGGCGCGGGCCGTGTCGAGCTTCAGGACACGGGCGCCGCCGCTGGTCGTCACATCGAGAACCGGGAGGGAATGGCTGCGGATCTGGTCGCCGCTGAAACCCTTGAACGCCTTGGCCAGGTCGACCATGTCCCCCAGGCTCAGCTCGTCGTCGAGCTTCAGCTGGTCGGAGGTGGACGAGATGATGTCGTTGATCGCCTTGAGATCGAGGCTGCCGAACTCCGACTGGGCCTGGTCGACCATCTCCTTCATGAAGTACTGCTGGCGGGTGATGCGACCGAGGTCGGCGCTGGGGTCGAACTCCCAGCCCTTCGAGGTGTTGTACTCGAGGTTCCGGGAGCGCGCGAAGGCGAGCGCCTGCTCACCGTCGAGGGTCTGACAGCCCAGCTCGTACTGGTAGAGCCCGGTCTTGCGATCCCGCACGCCGGTCTCGAAGAACATCGGAACCCCGCCCACTGCGTCGACGACGCCCTTGAAGCTGGCGAAGTCGATCTCGACGTAGTGGTGGATGTCGATCCCGAAGTCGGCGTCGATCGTGTCGATCAGCCGCTGGGCCCCGTCGACCTCCGGGTCACTGGTGTTGTAGGCGGTGTTGATCCGCTCGGGATCCCCCGACGGCATGATCGGCACCCACAGGTCCCGAGGGAACGACATCAGGTCGATCGTCTTCGCCTTCGGGTCGACCCGGGCGATCATGATCGTGTCGGAACGCTGGCCGGCCGCCTCGTGGCCGAAGGCGCTGTCGTTCGGGTCGTCGGCGTCGATCACCGCCCGGGTGTCGGACCCCACCACCAGGAAGTTCTGCACCGCGCCGGCCGAATCGGCCAGGGCCAGGTCCTTGCGTCCGATCTGGTTGTAGCGGTACCAGCCGTAGCCGAGAGCGGCGACCACCGCGACGACGGCCAGCACGGCGAGCACGCCCATGCCCGTGAGGACGCGCCGACCCCGGCGGGCGGGTCGAGCGTGGCGGCGGCGGGACGGCCCCGGGTCGGGCGCGTCGGCACCCGGACCCGACGTGGGGGGTACATCGGACATGGCCGGGCCAGGGTACTGCGAGGGCCCTCCCGACCATGGTCACCCGGGCCGCGGTGGAGGGAGCACCACCGCGGGCTGAGTAGATTCGCTGGTCATGAGCGAACGTTGGACCTTCCAGTGGAAGGAGCTCTACGACGAGGTCATCACCTCAGGCCTGTGCACCGGCTGCGCCGGCTGCGTCATCGCCTGTCCCCACGACGTGATCGGGTACGACCACGAAGCGGGCGGCTACACGCCCTTCCACCTCGAGCCCGAGCTCGGGGCCTCGGACTGCACCCACGGCGAGAAGGGCTGCACCAGCTGCACCCGGGCGTGCCCGCGCTTTCGCCAGTGGGAGCCCCAGGCCAACGACCACCTCTTCGGCCACGACCGCGCCGACGACCAGCTCGCCGGCATCTACAGCGACGTGCTGCTCACCCGGGCCGGCGATGAACTGGTCCACCGGATGGGCCAGGACGGCGGGCTGGTGTCGGCCATCCTCATCTGGGCGATGGAGCAGGGCTACATCGACGGCGCCCTCACCTCCTACATCGAGGGCGGTCCCGACTCGGGCAGCTGGAAGGCCATCCCCGGCGTCGCCACCACCCGCGAGGAGATCCTCGCTGGGGCGGGCAGCCGCTACACCTACTCGGCCAACACCCTCGCCATCGACGAGGCGACCGAGAAGGGCCTGTCGAAGCTGGCGTTGGTCGGGATGAGCTGCCAGTCGTCGGTGCCGCCGGTGATGTGGTCGCGCAAGGTCGGCAAGATCTCCAAGCCCATCGTGTTCAACATCGGCCTCCTGTGCTCGAAGACCTTCGACGACGCCATCTTCGAGGAGCTGTTCGAGGCCAAGTACCGCCTCCCCAAGTCCGAGATCGTGAAGATGAACATCAAGGGTGTCTTCCAGATCTGGATGCGCGACGGCAGCTACCACGAGGTCAACCTCAAGGAGTGCCACGCCTGGACCCGTGAGGGTTGCACCCACTGCCCCGACTTCGCCGCCGAGCACGCCGACATCTCCACCGGCGGCATCGGGGAGTCCAACGACTGGACCCTCACCATCGTGCGCACCGACCTCGGTCGGGAGATCATCGAGCGGATGATCGCCGACGGGTCGATCGTCGCCCGGCCCGGCGACGAGGACCCCGGGGCCATCGCCCTCATGCGCAAGCTGGCCGAGAAGAGCCGGGCCCGCTGGCCCCGCTGGGCCGAACCGGTCGTGCGCGTCGGGCTCCCCGAGAAGAAGAAGGCCTCCGCCTAGCGATCCAGCGGGCGGGGTCCAGCCGACGGGATCAGCCGGCGGTGGTGGTGGTGCCCTGCGAAGCGGCGGTGGTCGAGGTGGTCGACCCACCGGGGCAGGCGTTCAACTTCGTCTGGATGTCCGGGGGCACGCCGGCCCAGGCGCCCTCGGGATCGTCCTTCAGGTCCGAGTTGAGGGTGGTGAAGTCCTCGATGGACATGTTGTCCTCGAACACCTCGTATCGGCACTGGCACGTCGCCGACGACGCACCGTCGTAATCGGCCACCACGGTGTCGCTCGTGGGCTCGCTCGGGACGACGGTGCCGTCGGTGTTCTCGTAGTAGAAGTTCGTGCAGGTCTCGAGGAAGTTCTGCTGGGTGAGGTCGTTGTAGTCGGTCGGCGTGTTCGACTCCGCGCAGGCGCCGAGCACCAGCACCGTGCACGCCACCAGGCCAACCATGCCGGCCCGAACCCGTCCCTTCGTCATCTGCGTGAACCGTCCTCGTCGATGCGTCGCCCGGTGCCGATGGGCGCCGGGCCGCCGGTCACCGTAGTCGGTGACCCCGGCGTGGTCGGCATCGGCAGCCTGCTCTCAGCCGTCGACCCGGCCGGCCGGGGGCAGCCCGGAGAGGACCCGCGCCCGCTCGAAGACGGCGTCGAGCATGGGCTCGGTGAGCTTGCCGGTGAAGGTGTTCTGCTGGCTCACGTGGAAGCAGCCGAGCACGACCAGCGGCCCGCCGCCCGCCACGGGACGGCTGGGATCGGCGGCCACCTCCACCTCGACGGCGTGGCCGAACGCGGGCCGGGGACGCAGGCCCAGATGGGCGCACACGGCGTCGAAGCCGAACTTGCCGAGGGCCACCACCACCCGGGCCTCGGTCAGCAGCGCCAGCTCGGCGGAGAGCCACGGGGCACAGGCGTCGCGCTCGGCCGGGGTGGGCTTGTTGGCCGGCGGCGCACATTTCACCGGCGAGGTGATCCACGCGCCACGGAGGGTCAGACCGTCGTCGGCCGACACGCTCTCAGGCCGGTCGGAGAAGCCGGCGCGCCACAACGCCCGGTAGAGCCACAGGCC
>DATDIY010000312.1:0-2555 GCA_036520815.1 Acidimicrobiales bacterium | reverse complement strand
CCCCACCTTTCCGGGGGTTGTTGATCAGGTCGCGTCGGGGAGGCGGGCGACGACGGCCCGGGCCCGGCCGGCGAGGTCGAGGTGGACCTCGGCCGCCGCGAACCCCGAGTCGAGCGCCAGGGCCGCCACCGGCTCCGCCTGCCGGGGATCCAGCTCGACCACCAGGGCGCCACCGGCCCGCAGCCAGCCTGGTGCCTCGACGACGAGCACCCGCAGATCGTCGAGCCCGTCCGCTCCGGCGAGCAGGGCGCTGGTCGGCTCCCAGTCGCGGACCACGGCGGGCAGGTCGTCACCGGTGGCGACGTAGGGCGGGTTCGAGACGAGCACGTCGGCCGCGCCGGCCAGCGCCGGCGGCAGGGCGGTGAACCAATCGCCCTCGGCCAGCCGCACCCGGGTGCCGGCCCGCCCCAGGCCGGCCAGGTTGGCCCGGGCCACGGCGACGGCGTCGACGGATCGGTCGGTGAGCCACACCTCGACCGCCTCGCACTCGGCCGCCAGCGAGAGCCCGATGGCACCGGACCCGGTGCCGAGGTCGACCGCGAGCAGGGCGCGCCCGTCGTCGCGGGCCACCGGGCGGCGGCGGTCGAGCTCGGCCAGGGCCAGGCCGGCGACCACCTCGGTCTCGGGCCGCGGGATGAGCACCCGTCGGTCGACGAAGAGGTCGAGGGTGCGGAAACCCCACCTCCCGACGACGTACTGCAGCGGCTCACCCGCCAGGCGCCGCTCGAGCATGAGGTCGAAGAAGTGCACGCCCCGTTCGGTGGCGGCCTCATCGAGACCGAGGACGTACTCAGACCCCTCCAGCCCCGACGCCCGCTCCACGATGCGACGGGCCTCGATCGGTGCCGACCCGCCGTCGACGACCCCCGAGGAGTCGAGGCGTCGCTCCGCCTCGGCGAGGAGCATCCGCCAGGACACCGCCCCTTCGGGAAGCTCCGGTGGGGTCATCCCTCGTCGTCGCGCTCGCGCAGCTGCCGGGCCCGCTCGTCGGCGACGAGCGCGTCGACCACCTCGTCGAGATCGCCGGCCAGCACCTTGTCGAGCCGGTAGATCGTGAGCCCGATGCGGTGGTCCGTGACCCTGTTCTCCTTGAAGTTGTAGGTGCGGATCTTCTCGGAGCGGCCTCCCCCACCGGTCTGGGCCTTGCGGGCACCGGAGGCCTCCGCCGCCTGGCGCTCCTGCTCGGCCTGCAGCAGACGGCTCCGTAGCACCCGCAACGCCATTTCCCGGTTCTGGATCTGGCTCTTCTCGTCCTGCATGGCCACCACCACGCCGGTGGGCACGTGGGTGATCCGCACCGCGGAGTCGGTGGTGTTGACCGACTGCCCTCCCGGCCCCGAGGAGCGGTAGACGTCGATACGCAGGTCGTTGGGGTCGATCTTCACGTCGACCTCGTCGGCCTCGGGAAGCACGGTGACCGTGGCCGACGAGGTGTGGATCCGCCCCTGGCTCTCGGTGACCGGCACGCGCTGCACCCGGTGGGGCCCGCCCTCGTGCTTCATGCGGCTCCAAACGCCGTCGCCGGACACGCGGAAGGTGATGTCGCTGTAGCCACCCATGTCGGAGGCCTGGGCGTCCATGACCTCGAGCTTCCAGCCGATGCGCGAGGCGTAGCCCTTGTACATCTCGAAGAGGTCGCGGGCGAAGAGGTTGGCCTCCTCGCCCCCCTCGGCCCCTCGGATCTCGACGATCACGTTGCGCTCGTCGTTGGGATCCTTGGGGAGGAGGAGGAGCTTCACCTCCTCCTCCAACCGGGCGATCGCCGACTCGGCCTGGTCGATCTCGGCCCGCAGGACCTCCCGGTCCTCGGCATCGGCCTCGGCGTACATCTCGCGGGCGGCGGCGCGGTCGTCGGTGGCCTGGCGCAGGGCCTGGAGCCGCGACACCAGCTCGCCGAGGTCGCGGTAGCGCCGGCTCAGGTCGGCGTAGCGGGGCTGGTCGGCGATCACCGCAGGGTCGGCGAGGGAGCCCTCGACCTCGGCGTGCTCCCGCTCCAGCCCGCCGAGGCGTTCCAACATGCTCATCGGACGTCGGCGTCGCGCTCGAGGCGTCGCCAGTCGCCGGGCAGCGCGACGACCTCCGCGGGGTCGGCCAGGTCGGCGGCCAGGTGGCGGGTCACCGGATGGTCGTCGCGCTCGGGGACCACGACCAGCAGGCGGGCCTCAGGGGCGATCGCCGCCCGGGCGTCGGCCGCCGCCGGCACGAGGTCGAGGTCGATGCCGACCGAGCAGGCCACCACCACGGGGGCGCCCTCGAGGTCGGTGCCCACCGCGATCGCCGCCGCGGTGTCCTTCACGCTGTCGCGGGGAAGGGTCGGCTCGGCCGGGCGCAACTCGGCCAGACCGACCACCGCCGGCTCGGCCAGCAGCCGCCAGCGCAGCCATCCCTCGAGCGCGAGGCGGCTCAGGGCCTGGGCCTCGGCGCCGGGACGCCGGTGGGTGTCGACGCTGTTCACGACCGAGGCCAGCGCCTCGCGGGTGGGAAGGTCGCCGTGCACCATGGCGAAGGCCTCGCGGTCATGACGGCCGACGCCGACCTCGACGCGGGCCGAGCCG
>DATDIY010000311.1:0-2621 GCA_036520815.1 Acidimicrobiales bacterium | reverse complement strand
CCGTCACGATCGCCGCCACGACCGCTCGGGACGGCTTCAACAACACCGCGACGGCCAACCCGATCTGCAGCCATGCCACCACGAGGAACCCGATGCCTTCGGCCGTCGCCTCCCCGAAGTGGGACGGCGCCAGGGCGAGGTGCACGGCCCCGGCTCCGACGAGCAACGCGGCCACCGCCCACTGGACCCAACCGATGGTCGTTGGCCAGATGCTCCCCGATGACGACCCCGACGGCGCGGGCGTCGCGCCCTCGAGCGGGTCCGACGTGATCGCCATGACGAGTCCTCCGATGCCCCACACACGCGCGGTCTGCACGTGCCCCCCTGCCGCGGGCACCGCCGATCACGACGGGCCCACGAGGACGGTTGTTGCACACTTCTCATCACCTGTCGAGGTTCGTCGAGCTGGTCGGACCTGACGACAGGTAGGTTCCGGGCATGGCCGACCTCACGTCCGACCAGCTCGAGTTCATCCAGAGCGGCCCCGCCGTCGCCATGATCACGGTGGGCGAGGACGGCTACGCCAAGCCGGTGCGCATCGGGCTGGCGGTGCTCGACGGCGAGATGATCGCCACCGCCACCCAGGACCGCCGGCGCACCCCCCGGCTGCGCTCCGACCCCCTCTGCACGCTCTACTTCAGCGACGCGCAGTTCAAGTACCTGTCGGTCGAGACCAGGGTGACCGTCATCGACGGCGACGAGGGGATCGACGGAACGGTACGGCTGGTGCGCCACTGGCAGAGCGCGCCCGAGGGCCCGGTGACCTGGTACGGCGAGACCTACCAACCCGACGCCTTCCGCCGACAGATGGTCGACGAGGGTCGGGTGCTGTACCGCTTCGAGGTGCGAAAGGCCTACGGCCTGCTGGTCGCTCCCGGGGCGACGACCGCGGCAGACGACTGACCACTGGCGACCTCGGCGGGATGGGCGACCTCGCCCGCGACCCGGAGTCGCCGCGGCTCGAGCACCTCGTCGACCACCCCGTAGGCGACCGCGTCCTGGCCGCGCAGGATGTAGTCGCGGTCGAGGTCGTGGACGAGGCGATCGCGTGGCTGGCCCGTCGCCTCCTCGAGCACGTCGACCATGCGATTGCGCAGCTCGACCATCTCGCGCACCTGGATCTCGATGTCGGTCGACTGGCCCTGTGCTCCGCCATGGGGCTGGTGGAGCAGCACTCGGGCGTTGGGCAGCACGAACCGCCGCCCCTTCTCCCCCGCCGCCAGCACGATCGCCGCCGCGGAGGCGGCCTGGCCGATGCAGATCGTCGAGATCGGCGCCCCGATGAACGCCATCGTGTCGAGGATCCCGAACAGGGCGACCATGTCGCCGCCCGGTGAGTTGATGTAGAGGCTGATCTCCTTGTTCTGGTCCTCCCCGGCCAGGTAGAGCAGCTGGCCGACGACCAGGTTGGCGACGGCGTCGTCGATGGGGCTGCCGAGGAACACGATGCGCTCCCGCAGGAGCCGGCTGTACAGGTCGTAGGCGCGTTCACCTCGCGACGTGGCTTCCAGGACGGTGGGGATGAGCACGTTCGGCCTCCGGTTCTCACGCAACTTGCGGGTTGCGTGAGAACGGTACGGTTGTCGTCGCCCATTCGCAACCGTAGAGTTGCGTCATGGCCCAGGACGACGCTCCCCGCACGCCCGGATTCCGCCCCGCCCCACCCGATCCCGGTGGGTCCGCTCCGGTCGACGACGACGTCCGGTCACGCGACATCCGGCGGCGGATGGTGGTCGAAGCGACGCCCGAGGAGGTGTGGCGAGCGCTCACCGATCCCGAGGAGTTGGCGGCCTGGTGGGGTGGCGGCTCGCAGCTCGACGCCACCCCCGGCGGTGAGGGGCGCTTCGAGGAGGACGACGAACCCGTCCGTCTGGCCCGCGTCGTGGAGACGAAGCCGGACCGCCGTCTCGTGCTCGACTGGTGGCCCGAGGATCCCGAGGTCGACGAGCCCGCCACACGCGTCACGATCGAGCTGGTCCCGTGCCCGTTCGGCACCATCGTCACGGTTGTCGAGTGCATCCTGCTCGACCTGTCCGAGCTGCCCGTGCTCGTCACGCCCCGACCCACCTTCCTCCCTCCGTCGTGGGGTCGGGGGCCACAGGCCCGGATGCTCGTGGGCGTGTGAACCCGCCCGCCGCTCCCGAGGCTCGGCCCTCACGGTCGGCGCCGGTCACCCCCGACGCCGACGCCGTGCTGGGCGCCCTCGGTGACCCGACCCGGCGCTCCCTCCTCCAGGCGGTCGCCGAGCAGGGTCCGCTCACGGCGACCGAGATGGCCCGGCCGGCCGGAATCTCCCGCCAGGCGGTGAGCAAACACCTGGCCGCGCTCGAACGGGCCGGCTTGGTCCGTTCCACCCGGGTCGGTCGCGAGGCCCGCTACGAAGTGGTTCCGGGCTCGCTCGATCCCGCCGCTGCCTGGCTCGACCGCGTCGGCGCCACCTGGGATCGACGCCTCACCCGACTGCGCCGCCACCTCGCCGACGACACCTGAGCACCACCACCACCCCGGGCGTGACGAGAAATCTCCGCGGACCGGTTGCGCGCGGGCGTTCGATCGGGCATACTGGTGTTCTTCCCCCTCGATGCCACCGCTGCTCGATGTTCGTGAGCGCCGGGTGGTGT
>DATDIY010000310.1:0-7392 GCA_036520815.1 Acidimicrobiales bacterium | reverse complement strand
GTCGGTCGAGTCCGCCTCCACCCTGCTGGCGCCGACGATCACCACCACGCCGACGGTGGTCAACCACGACGCTCCGCTGTGCATGCAGTGCGGCGTCGTGATGCAGCGCGCCGGCAGCTGCCACGCCTGCCCCAGCTGCGGTACCACCAGCGGCTGCAGCTGACCCAGCCGAACCTCGGCAACACGGTGGGACCCGGGCGTCAGGCCCGGGTCCTGTCGCGTTCCGGGGCCGTCAGTCGCCGGCCACGATGGTTGTCAGCCGGCTTCGAGGTCGGCGATCATCCGGTCGACGCGTGCCCGCACGGGGGCGACCAGGGCGTTGGGGGCGACGTAGAGCCGGTCGGCCTCGATGGCGTCGAGCACGATCGGAGCGGCCACATCGGCCTCCATCATCTCGGTGCTGAGCGTCTGGGACCAGGCGATGATCTCGTCGAAGTCGTCGCCGGTGAGGTCGAAGCGGCCTCCGGTGACCCCTTCGGGGCGGTTCCGGTCGGAGGTGTGGATGTTGGTGCTCACGATCCCGGGGCACACGACGGTCACGCCGACGTTCGCCCCGACCGCGGCGAGGTCGACGGCCAACGCCTCGGAGATGCCGACGACGGCGTGCTTGGAGGCGGTGTAGGCGGCCTGGCGGGGGGAAGGGCTGATCCCGGCCATCGACGCGGTGTTCACCACGTGCCCCGAGCCCTGGGCGACCAGGTGCGGCACGAAGGCGCCGATGCCGTTCATGACGCCGCCCAGGTTGACCGACATCACCCAGTCCCAGTTGGCCTGGTCGAGCTCCCACATCCGGGGGCCGAGGCTGGAGACGCCGGCGTTGTTGCAGATGACGTCGACCCGCCCGAAGCGCTCGAGCGTCGCCGTCGCCAGCGCGTCGAGCTGGTCTCGCGACCTCACGTCGGTGGGCACGCCGATCGCGTCGGTGCCCGACGCCTCGATGGTGGACACTGCGTCCGCGAGGACCGGGCGCTCGACGTCGGCGAGCACGACCCCCATCCCTCGGCCGGCGAACGCCTTGGCGAGAGCGAGCCCGAGCCCGCTCGCCGCGCCTGTGACCACTGCGACCTGCCCCGCTTCGAGCTGCATCGATCTCGACCCTTCCCCTGGACGTATGGCCCGACCAGCCTTTCAGGTCGGGTCGCCCTGGTCGTCGCAGAGGTCCGGGAGGTTGAGGCTCGGGGTCTCGGGTAGGCGGTCGGTTCGGCGCGATCAGTCGGGTTCGGAGGTCTCGGTGCCCGCCGGCCCGGACGCGGACAGCGCTGCCTCCCGGGCAGCCTGGTCCATCAGCGCGAGGTGACGCGCCGCGACGTCCGGGTCCGGAGCGCGTTCGTAGACGGCTCGGAGGTCGAGGACGAGGGATCCGAGCTCGTCGAGCTCGATCACCACGTCCGGCTCGTCGGCTCCCATCAGACGCTTCATCGTTCGGATGGGCCCGATGGATACCGCCACGAGCGAGGGCGGGCCCGAGGGACGCGGCGAGGCCCCCGGATCATCCGGGGGCCTCGCGGTCTGGTGGGTCGGGACCTTCAGGTCGTGGCGATCGCCTCCAGGACGTTCAGTCGGGACGCCCGCCGGGCCGGGCCGAGGGCGGCCAGGACTCCTGCGAACACCGCCAGGGCGACGATGACCGTCAGCTGGGCGCCCGGGACCACGAACATCGTGACCCCTTCCCCGGCCAGCGCCTTGGTGATGCCCCAGGCGCCGGCGAACCCGAGGACGAAGCCCAGGGCCGTTCCGAGGAGGGAGATCAGCACCGACTCCCACCGGATCGCGGTCCGGAGCTGGCGCCGGGACATGCCGACCGCTCGCAGCAGGCCGATCTCCCGGGTCCGCTCGTGGACCGACAGGGCCAGCGTGTTGGCGATGCCGATGAGGGCGATGATCACGGCCAGCGCCAGCAGCCCGTAGATGAGGCTCAGCATCTGGTCGATCCCCTTGGTGACCGAGTCCTTGAAGCCGGCCTGGTCCTGGAGCTCGGCGTTGGGCCACGCCTGGAGGACACCGTCGATGGCGTCGCTGGCAGTGGCGGCGTCGACCCCGTCGGTGGTCGTCAGGTACACCTGGCGGTCGAACACGTCGGTCACGTTCGCCTCGAAGGTGTCGAGACCGACGATGTCGCTGTAGCCCCCGGCCGCCAGCAGGTCGCCGTCGAAGAGGGCTCGGACGGTGAGCTGCACCTCACCGGTCGCCGAGAAGCCCACCGTGACCGGGTCACCGAGGCCCACTCCGAGCTCTGCGGCTCGGTCGGTGGAGAGCCCCAGGCCGTCGCCGTGGACGTCCTCGATGGATCCGGCCACGACCCCGAAGTCCACGAGGTCCTCGATGACCGTGGTGTCGAAGGCGGTCACCTCGGTGCTGCCAGCTCCCACCGTCGCCGGAACCGACCGGAGCGGTGAGACCTGGTCGACCTCGGGCAGAGCGGCGAGCTCGTCCTCGATCGAGGTGCCGAACCCTCCGACACCGGTCGAACCGGAGTCGACCACGTAGTCGGCTCGCAGGGAGCGGTCGACGGCGGCAGTGGTCGACGCCTTCGTCGAGCTGGCGAGGATGGTGATGAACCCGACCAGGGCCACGCCGATCATCAGTGCCGAAGCGGTGGCCGCCGAGCGGCGCGGGTTGCGCATGGCGTTCTCCCGAGCCAGGCGCCCGGTGGCGCCGGACACCTTCGTCGGGAACCCGAGCAGGCGCAGGGCGGGCCGGGCGATGACCGGCCCGAGCACGAACAGGCCGAAGGTGGCGCCGAGCACGCCGAGGCCGAGCAGCTTCACGTCGCCGGAGCCCGTGACCCCTGCAGCGAAGCTGGTGACGCCGGCACCCAGGATGGCGAGGCCGACGACCGTGCGCCGCAGCGACGTGGTGGTGCTCTCCATCGCCGTCTCCCGCAGTGCGGCGATCGGGGCGATCCGGCTGGCCCGGATGGCGGGACCGACCGACGAGATCATCGTGACCGTGATGCCGACGGCGAAGGCCGTGACGACCGTGGCCGAGGTGATGACGACACCGCCGCTCGGGATCTGGAGCCCGACCGAGCCGAGGAGCCCGCGCAGGCCGTAGGACATCACGACACCGGCACCCAGCCCGATCGCCGAGGCGACCGCACCGACGATGGCCGACTCGAACAACACCGATCGCAGCACCTGGCGGCGGCTGGCCCCGACGGCTCGGAGCATCGCCATCTCCCGCATGCGCTGGGCGATGATGATCGAGAAGGTGTTGTAGATGATGAACATGCCGACGAACAGGGCGATGTAGGCGAAGGCCATGAGGAAGGTGTTGAAGAAGCTCATGTCGTCCTTGAACTGCGCCTGCTTGCTCGCCGTGTCGGCGTCGCCGGTGAGGATCTCGAGACCGGGTGAGCCGATCTCGGCGGTGATCCGCTCGGTGAGCGCCGTGGCGGTCGTGCCGTCGGTGGCGGCCACCACGATGCTGTCGTAGGCCCCCGGCTCGGCGAACATCGCCTGCGCCGTGGTGTCGTCGGCCGCGATCACGGTGAACCCGGGGATCCCCTTGTTGCCACCGAAGCCGGCGGTTCCGACGATGGTCATCGGGACGGTCGAATCCTTGGCCACGACGCCGACGGTGTCGCCGACGGTCCAGCCCTGGTCCTCGACGGTCGCCTGGTCGAGCACGACCTCGGAGGAGCCACTGGGGGCTCGACCGCTCGTCAGCTCGAACGGGTTGAGGCGCTCGTCGTCGATCCAGGCGACGCCCATGGTCCCGCCGATGCCGTCGGTGGCGGTGACCGTGCCGTCGGCGTCGACGATCTGGGCGAAGCCCTCGATCGAGCCGGCGGCCGCACTGACACCGTCGATCTCCCGGACCTCGTCGAGGAGGCCGACCTCGACGCGCTCCTGCACCTGCTGGAAGTCGCTCTCGGCGCCGACGGTGTGCTGCACGACGACGTCGATGCCCTCGTTGCTGGTGGCGAAGAGCCCGTCGAAGGTCTTCCCCATGGTGGCGGTGAGGATCATCGTCCCCGCCATGAAGGCCACGCCGAGCACGACGGCGAGGCCGGTGAGCACGAAGCGCACCTTGTGGGCCCACAGGCCCTTGCGAGTGAGGTTGAACATGGCGATCTACCTTCCGAAGCTCTTCATGCGGTCCAGCACGGACTCGGGCGTGGGGTCGAGCAGCTCGTCGACGATGTGGCCGTCGGCGAGGAAGACGACGCGGTCGGCGTAGGACGCCGCGACCGGGTCGTGGGTGACCATGACGATCGTCTGGCCGAGCTCCCGTACGGCCAGCCGCATGAAGTCGAGGATCTCGGCGCCGGTTCGGCTGTCGAGGTTGCCGGTGGGCTCGTCGGCGAAGACGATCTCGGGGCGACCGGCGAGGGCTCGGGCGACGGCCACGCGTTGCTGCTGGCCACCGGAGAGCTCGCTCGGGCGGTGGCTCAGACGATCTCCGAGGCCGACCGTGCGGATCACCAGCTCGAGCCAGGCCCGGTCGGGCTTGCGGCCGGCCAGATCCGTGGGGAGGGTGATGTTCTCGAGCGCCGTCAGCGTCGGCACGAGGTTGAACGACTGGAAGACGAACCCGAGTCGATCGCGTCGCAGCTTCGTGAGCTTGCGGTCGTTCAGCCGGCTGATGTCGACGTCGCCGATGAACACCTTGCCGTCGGTCAGGACGTCCAACCCCGCCAGGGCGTGCATCAGGGTGGACTTGCCGGATCCGGAGGGCCCCATGATCGCGGTGAAGTGCCGGGCGGCGAACTCGACGTCGATGCCGTCGAGGGCCCGGACGGTGCTCTCGCCCTTGCCGTAGGTCTTGGTGGCGGCCACCGCACGGGCGGCGATCTGGACGGTGGCCGGGGCGGTCGGTCGGGGAGCGGCGGTGAGGGTGGTGGTCATGGGTTGTCTCCTGTCGAGGTCGTTTGCCTGCTCACCATCCGCCCTTGGAGTGCCCAAGTCGTCCGCTCCCAGTCGCTTCGTGACCCGCCTCAGGACGTACATCTGGAGGATGACGCGGCGGTCCGTCTCGAGGCCGATGCGCACCAGAAACGAGTCCGGTACGTTCGACAGGTGACCTGGGTCGAACGCCAACTGGATCGGCTGCGAGCGATCAATCCGGTGGTCGCCGACGGCGTCCTCGCCGTGCTGTTGTTCGCGCTGGCCCTGGCGACGGTCTTCAGCCAGGACCTCGAGGGCGGCTACACGGAGCCCCGGGCTCTCGCGGTGCTCACGTGCGCCGCCGTCACCGCACCGGTCGCGATCCGGCGGGTGAGACCGCTCCTCGCCCTCGTGCTCTCCTGCGTCGCCATCCTCGTGCACATCTCCGCCGACTGGCCCGAGGGCGCGGCGCCGATGGCGACCCTGCTGCTCACCTACAGCGTCGCGGCGTGGGACCGACCGCGCCGGGCGTTGATCGGCCTGGGGGCGGTGTACCTCACACTGGTGGTGCTCGCTCTGGGCGACACGCCCGGGCTCGATTCGGCCGGTCTGCTCGGCAACGTGGCCATCTTCACGGTGGCGTGGACCATCGGCACGGCCCTCCGTGCTCGCCGGGCGGCGCTGGAGGCCCGGGTTCGAACAGCCGAGGAGCGGGCCGAGGTCGAGCGCCAGACCGCCGCTCGTGCGCTCGCCGAGGAGAGGTTGCGGATCGCCCAGGAGCTCCACGACGTCGTCGCCCACTCGATGTCGGTGATCGCTGTCCAAGCCGGGGTCGGTGCCCACGTGCTCGACGACCGGCCGGCCCAGGCCCGAGCGGCGTTGGAGGCGATCTCGGCCACGTCCCGGGGGACGTTGAAGGAGATGCGGCGCCTCCTCGGGGTGCTGCGCGACGACTCGGGCGAACGTTCTCACGCTCCCGCTCCGGGCCTCGCCGACCTGCAGGGCCTGGTCGACGACGTGCGAGCGGCGGGGGTGCCGGTGACGCTCACCACCTCCGGAGTGCCCGGAGGCGACTCCATCAACGCCGGTGTGGAGCTCTCCGCCTACCGGGTGGTGCAGGAAGCGCTCACCAACGTGATCAAGCACGCGGGAGCGCCCAGCCGGGTCGACGTCCGGATCCGTCACGAGTCGGGGTCGCTGGCCGTCGAGGTCGTCGACGACGGCCGTGGTGCGGCCGCACCGGTGGCGGTCCGGGCCAGCCACGGCTACGACGAGTCGTCGAACGGCCCGACCATCGGAGGCCACGGCCTCCTGGGCATGAGGGAGCGGGTCGAGCTGTGGGGTGGGGAGCTGGCGGTGGGCCCTGTCCCCGGTGGCGGCTACCGCGTCAGGGCCTTGCTGCCCTATGGGGACGACGAATGACGATCAGGGTGGTCGTCGCCGACGACCAAGCACTCGTCCGGGGCGGCTTCACCATGCTGCTCAGCGGCGAGACCGACATCGAGGTCGTCGGGGAGGCCGCCAACGGGGTCGAGGCGGTGGCCCTGGTCGCCAGCGAGCGCCCCGACGTGGTGCTGATGGACGTCCGCATGCCGGTCATGGACGGGCTGGAGGCCACGAGGCGGATCAGTTCGGACGAGTCACTCGCCGGCACGCGCGTGGTGATCCTCACGACCTTCGACCTCGACGAGTACGTGCACGAGGCGCTCCGGGCGGGGGCGAGCGGCTTCCTCCTCAAGGACACGCTTCCTGTCGACCTCCTCAACGCCGTCCGGGTGGTCGCCGGTGGTGACGCCCTGATCTCACCGAAGATCACCCGCCGCCTGATCGAGGAGTTCGCCCGACGGCCCGAGCCGGGCGGCGACGATGTTGCGGGCGTGCTCGGGCAGCTCACCGAACGCGAGCGCGAGGTGCTCGAGACCGTCGCTCGCGGGAATTCGAACGCCGAGATCGCGGAGCAGCTGTTCGTGAGCCACGCCACGGTGAAGACCCACGTCAGCCGGCTGCTCATGAAGCTCGGCGCCCGCGACCGGGCGCAGCTCGTGATGATCGCCTACGAGACCGGGCTCGTCGCCCCCGGCTCCTAGCCCCGAGGCGGTCAGCCGGTGATGGTCCAGTTGAGCTCGGTGCGCAGGTCGGCGGGGTCCATGTCCGGGGAGGGTTCGGTCACGTACACCTCCCAGAAGTCCGGGCCGAGGGTGAGCCCCTGCTCCTCGGCCCATCCGACCAGGCGCTCCCACGACGCGCCGAGGCCGTCGAAACCGCCCTCGTGGACCAAGCGCGCGACCCGCCCGCCGGGAAGGGCCCCGACCTCGACGCCGTCGCGAGGCTGAACCGGGCGGTCGGTCGGGAAACCCACCTCGAGCTGGGCCGAGTCGGTGAGAGGTCGGTGGTACAGGGCGAAGGCGGCGCCGGTCGGGCCGGCGTCGTCGGTGGCCAGGACCTCCCCGAGGGTGGTGAAGGTCCGGTCGAAGAACGCCTGCATCTCGGCCATCGCCACCTCGGCGCGGACCACTGCGGTCGTGACCGGCACGACCTCGACGATCTCGGGCTGGGGGAGTGT
>DATDIY010000309.1:0-2028 GCA_036520815.1 Acidimicrobiales bacterium | reverse complement strand
GCCAACGGGGCCACCGCGATGATGGTGCTCGCCACGTCCGACGTGGTGCCCGTCGAGGTGTGCGACGCGCTGCGCGCCGTCGACGGCATCCTCTCGGTCGACACGCTGTAGGAGGCCCGGCCGGGCGACGGCATGGAGCCGGAGCCGTCGCCGGCATCGGGGTCGCCTCAGCGACGGACGGGCACGTAGTCGGGCTCGAGCAGGTCGGGATCGAGGTCCTCGATGCTCGAGCCGGACCCGTCGTGCGCCACGATGCGGTCGCGACCGTCGTGCTTGGCCTGGAACAGGGCGACGTCGGCCCGGGCCAGGCAGGAGGCGAGGTCCTCGCCGGACTCTCGGACCACGATGCCGAAGCTCGCCGTCACGGCAGGGAGCCCGGCGGACCGGAGCACCTTGGGGAGATCGTCGCGGACCTTCTCGAGCGCCTTGCGAGCAGCGTCGGCGGTGCACCCGGGTAGGACGACGGCGAACTCCTCGCCACCGTGTCGGGCCACCAGGTCGTCGTGGCGGACTGAGGATCTCAGGGCCTGGGCGAAGGCCCGCAGCGCCCGGTCGCCGGTCTCGTGGCCGTAGGTGTCGTTGAGGGCCTTGAAGCGGTCCAGGTCGGCCATCGCCACCGCCATCGGTTCGTCCGCGGCGTGCTGGTTGCGCACCGCGTTCTCGAAGGCTCGGCGGTTGAGCAGCCCGGTGAGGCTGTCGGTGGAGGCCTGGACCTGGGTCTCGGCCATGACCCTCAGCAGGCCGATCCGCGCGCCGGCCAGCTTGGCGAGCGTTCCCAGGTCCTGCATCGCGGCTGTGCCGACCGAGACCCTCGGGGCATCGGTCGTGTGGATCACTCCGACGGCGCGCCCCATCACCGAGACCGGGATGCACACTGCGCTGCACGGCCCGTTGGGGTGGTCGCGCAGCTTGGGGCAGGCATCGATCGCCTCGCTGTCGGCGAAGACCTGGGTCTGGCCCCGCCGGGCCGCGGGGCAGTGGTCGGGGGAGTCGACCGAGCACAGCGGTAGATCCCCGAACGGGGCGGACACCGCCATGCGCGACATGTGGGCGTGGCTGTTGTCGGCGAGCAGCAGCTCCGCGGGTGACTCGGGGATCGTCGTCTGGAAGGCCCGCTCGACGACCTCGAGCACCTCGTTCTCCCCCTCGGCCATCTCCAGGGCGTTGGCGAGGCGGGCCTCGAAGTCCTGGCGGCGGATCTCCGACTCGCGCACCTGGGCGGACTGCTCGGCGGCGGCCAGCGCGCTCGTGAGCTGCTGCTCGAGGCGAGCCATGGTGTCGGCGAGGTCGCGTTGCTGGCGCAGGGTGACCCGGAAGGCGGAGACGCCCAACGGGATGACGATGGCGAGCAGCACGGCGCCGGAGACGATGTAGCGCCTCGGCCCGTCGACGAACGCCGACCCGATCATGTCGGCGGTGATGGCGATCACCGGGGTGAGAAGGGTGCCGAGCACGAGGAAGGTGCTCGACATGCGCTGCACCCGCACCTGCGAGTCAGCCAGAGCCGACTGGCTCTCGCTGATCGGTACGGCGGCGTCGTAACCGGTGGGTCGGTCCATGGGCGCGGCGGTCCCGGGCGGTCCGGTCCCTCCCTCCTCGCTGGTTGATCGACCGCCAGCCCGGCGGACTTGATGGGCCGAACGGCGCACGATCGTCAAATCGCGGTACTGTCAGCTCCATGCGTCTGCGCACCACCACCTCGGAGCTCCTCCTTCGCTAAGGCGAGTGCCCCCATACCGGTGCTCGTCGACCTCCTGTGCCCTCGGGCCGGGAGGTCTCGTCGTTTTCCGGCCCGGCTCCGCCGACGCACTCGCCCGCAGAACCCCGCCCGCAGTTCACCTGCCCGCGAAAGGCACCTCCGATGGACCACGACACGAACGACCCCGATCCTGCCTCTGATGCCGGGCCGGTGCCGGCCCTGAACCCGGCGGACCGGCTCGTCATCTTCGACACGACCCTGCGCGACGGCGAGCAGTCGCCGGGCATCTCGCTCGACCAGGGCGAGAAGCTCGAGATCGCCGAGCAGCT
>DATDIY010000308.1:0-5608 GCA_036520815.1 Acidimicrobiales bacterium | reverse complement strand
GCATCCGCCGAGGAGAGGGCCCAGCGCTACGGGCTCGAGGCGTTCGGCGGGCGGTTCTCGGCGCTGATCGGCGACGTCGTCGGCTCCTGATCGTCGGCGGGGCCCGGTGGTGCGAGGCCGGGTCCCGGTTGCGTCGCTGTCCACATCGTCCACGTCACGAAGGCGAGCCCGGCGAGGGTCATGAGCACCAGGAGCGTGACCGGTGACAGGGGGGGAGCCCACCCGTCGCCGGTCAGGACGGCGAAGAGGCTCCGATCGGTGCCGACGACGTAGCGCCTCAACATCGTCGCCAGGCCGAGGGTCTGGCCGACGAGCCACAGGGTGGCGACGGCGGCGGTCGCCGGGAGCGCCAGCGCCGGTCGCCACCAACTGGCCCGGCCGAGGATCCATGCGGCCAGGATGGGGATGCCTGTGGCGACGGGCAGGGAGTAGCGCCCCTGCCAGATGTAGCCGAACTCCGAGGCGTTCAGGGCCTCCGGCACCACGGTGAAGACGATGGTCGCCAGCACCAGGCCCACCAGCGCCATCCGCCGTCGCCAGGTACCGGCCACGAGCGCGCCCAGCACGAGGGCACCGACGAGGATCCCCCAGAGAACGAGGAGGCCCACCGGGGGCGGTGCCTCCAGGTAGGCGAAGTAGCCCACCATCTGTCGGGTCCGATAGGGGACCTGCTCGAACGAGGCCTGGAGCGCGTCCGTGAGGGTGAGATCGGTGATCGGCACGCCGGACACCGCGTCATAGGCCTTCGACCAGACGACGTAGGCGAGGGCGAGCACGAACACGACGGCGCTCACCACCGCAGCAGGGACGAACCCCGGCGCTCGGCGGACCCGCTCGAGGTCGCTGCGCCGGGCGACGGTGAGGGCGACGGCGGCGAGCACGCCGACGGCGAGGACGGGCGACAGGCCCCGGACGGACGTGAGGGCGCAGAAGGCGATGGCGGCTCGGACCACGTCACCCCTGGTCGTTCGGTCGGCCGGTCGGAGCAGGGCCAGCGAGGTGCACCACAACGCGATGGCGCTGGTGATCTCCATGCCGCTGGCGTTCACGACCGACGCCATGTAGATCACCATCGGCGTGATGGCGACGAGCAGGCCGGCGACGACCACGCCGCCGCCGTCGGTCCGCCGGGCGGCGGTGAGGGCGAGGCCGACGAGTGCGGCCGAGACAGCGGCGCTGGCGAGCCTGATCAGGTGGAGCCCGAGCGGGGCGTCGGCCACCAGCGAGGGCCAACCGACGAGGGCGTAGTACAGCGGAGGGTAGGTGCCGACGTAGGTGCTGGCGGTCGACGTGCCGTCGGCCCGGCTGGGTGAGGGCGCGCAGCCGGCGGGGACCTCCGGCTGAGTCACGTAGCACGCGTTCAGGTCGTACACAGCGGCGTAGTCCGCCGGCACGTCGAAGTAGGACAGGGTGCCGTTGACCCAGGGCGGTCCTGCGATCGAGGTGGTGACGTCCTCCCCCCGCAGCTGGCCGTGGGCGACCGACACCGCCTTGATGGTCTGCGCCGGCTCGTCGGGAGCGCCCATCAGCGGAGACGCGAGAGACCAGACCGCAGCGACGGCGAAGAAGAGGAGCGCGCCCACGACGCCGACCGCAGTCGGCGTGTCGAGGCGTCGTCGAGCGGGGGACCGGTCAACCATGGGTGGCGGCCGCCGACGGTAGCCCGCCACAACCCGTGCAGGGGGTAGGCATGCCGCGGCGTCCCGGTGGGCCACTGGTACCGTCGCCGCATGGCGCCGGCCCGTGTCGTGGTGGTGTGCGGCGACCGA
Organism: Acidimicrobiales bacterium; assembly: GCA_036520815.1. Classification (GTDB taxonomy): domain Bacteria; phylum Actinomycetota; class Acidimicrobiia; order Acidimicrobiales; family Acidimicrobilacustridaceae; genus CAMFLJ01. The sequence continues at coordinate 3,839 of DATDIY010000308.1, read as the reverse complement.
GCCGGACGGGTGATGGCTGGTCCTGCCATACGCGCCGTCGAGCTGGCGCAGGGGCTGGCGGGGGCCGGTCACCCGGTGGTTCTCGCCGCTCCGGTCGGCAGCGACCCCAACATCGATGACCTGGCGGTCACCACTTGGAGCTCCCGGGGCGACCTCAGGGCCGCGGTGGCCGCTGCGCAGGTCGTCGTGGTGTTCGCCGCCGTCCTGGCCGACCACCTCTGGCTGGCCGACCTCGACGTCCCGCTCGTCGTCGACTCCTACGACCCCGCTCTCTTCGAGACGCTCGAGGGCCGCCGCGGCGAACCGCTCAACGCGCAGCGCGACTGGGTTGCCGACGCCTCCCGCCACCAGCTCCACCCGCTGGCGGTGGCCGACGTGGTGTTGGTGGCGAGCGAGCGGCAACGCCACTTCGCACTCGGTTCGCTCGCGGCCCTCGGCCGGCTCGGCCCCCGAACGGTCGCCGAGGACCCGACGCTCGAGCAGCTCGTGAGGATCGTGCCGTTCGGGCTCCCCGACGAACCACCCGAGCACGGGTCGTCGCCGTTGCGCGGCCCCGACGGGCCCTTCGGAGCCGACGACGTGGTGGCCCTCTGGGGCGGCGGCCTCTATCCGTGGCTCGACCCGCTCACGCTGGTCGACGCCGTGTCGGAGGTCGACGACGACAGGGTGGTTGCCGCCTTCCTCGCCGGTCCCCACCCGACACCGGCGGTGGGGCGCATGCCGCTCGTCGACGAGGCCCGTCAGCTGGCCCTCGATCTCGGGCTCGGGCGCCGTGTGCACTTCGTGGAGCGATGGGTGCCGTACGCCGAGCGGGGTCGCTGGCTGACCGGCGCCGACATCGGTGTCTCGCTGCACCACTCCCATGTCGAGACCGAGCTGTCGTTCCGTACGCGCGTGCTCGACTACCTCTGGGCCGGGCTGCCGATCGTGTGCACCGGCGGCGACGTGGTCGCCGAAGCCGTCGCCGCCGATGACCTGGGCGTGGTCGTGCCCCCGGGTGACTCGACCGTGGTCGCCGCCGCCCTCGCCGCGTTGGCGGGGGCGAGCCCCCAGAAGCGGGCGGCGCGACGGCGCCGGCTGGCTGACGCGGCCCGGTCCCACCGGTGGAGCGAGACCCTCGCTCCGTTGGTCGCGGCCTGCGCGGAACCCCGCCTGGCACCCGACCGGCGGGTCGCCGAGAACGTCCCGCCCCGCCGCGGTGACGGGCTGCGCCGGGCCGTGCGGGTGGCGCAGGGGCTCCCGGGGTCGCTGGTACCCTCGAACGGCCTCAGAACCGAAGGGACGCAGTGACCGCGGCAACCGAGCTCTGGACCTACCGGAACCTCATCTACAACCTCGCCCAGCGAGAGCTGAGGGCCCGATACAAGAAGAGCATCCTCGGGTGGGCGTGGTCGCTGATCAACCCGGCCTCAACGCTGATCATCTACAGCGTCGTGTTCGGCGTGCTGCTCAAGGGCCAGGCGCCGGACATGGGTAGCGGGCGCGAGGGCAACTTCGCCCTCAGCCTCTTCTGCGGGCTGGTGGTCTGGAACTTCTTCGCCGGCACCCTGACCGGTTCGATCAGCGCCCTGATGGGCGCCGGCCCCCTGCTCAACAAGGTCTACTTCCCGGCGGCCTGTCCGCCGATCGCCAACATGTTCACGATCATGCTCCAGGCGGTCATCGAGGGCGGGATCCTGATGGTGATCATGATCGCCCTCGGCAACGCCGGGCCCACCTTCCTGCTGTTCCCGCTGATCCTGGTCTTCGTCGGGCTCTTCGGGCTCGGCATCGGCATGGTCGCCGCCGTCTACAACGTCTACCTGCGCGACGTGAACTACCTCGTCAGCATCATGATGAACGTGCTCTTCTACATGACGCCCATCGTGTACACGCTCGACGTGGTGAAGGCGGAGCTGCCGAGCTGGGCCTACCGGCTGTACACGCTCAACCCGCTCACCCAGTTCGTGAACTGGTCCCGCGACGCGTTCTACCTGCTGCAGTGGCCCAGCCTCCCGTCGCTGCTCGGTACTGCCGCGGCGGCCTCGCTCACCTTCGTCGTCGGGGCGGCCATCTTCCAGCGCAAGGCCCGCAACGTGATCGAGGAGCTCTGATGGCAAGCGACAACGCCATCGTCGTCGACCACGTGTCGAAGCGCTTCCGGCTCTACAACCAGCAGGCCGGGTCGATGAAGGAGATGGTCACCAAGCGCCGCTTTTCGCGCTACGAGGACTTCTGGGCGGTCGACGACGTCTCGCTCGAGGTGCCCCACGGCTCGGTGTTCGGGCTGATCGGCCACAACGGCTCGGGAAAGTCCACCACGCTCAAGATGATGGCCAACATCCACAAGCCCACGTCGGGCACGATCACGACCGACGGTCGGATCTCGGCCCTGCTCGAGCTGGGTGCCGGCTTCCACCCCGACCTCAGCGGCCGGGAGAACGTCTACCTGAACGCCGCCATCCTGGGGCTGCGCAAGCGCGAGGTCGACGCCATCTTCGACGAGGTCGTCGACTTCTCCGGCCTCCACGAGTTCATCGACTCACCCGTGCGGCACTACTCGAGCGGCATGTTCGTGCGGCTCGGGTTCTCGGTGGCGGTGCACGTCAACCCGCAGATCCTCATCATCGACGAGGTCATCGCCGTGGGCGACGAGCAGTTCCAGCGACGCTGCTTCGAGCACCTCTACACCTTGCGCAAGCAGGGGGTCACCATCGTGATGGTGACCCACAGCCTCAACCTGGTGCGCACCATGTGCGACCAGGCCGCCTGGTTCGATCACGGCAAGGTCAAGACCATCGGTCCCGGGGGCGAGGTCGTGCAGGCCTACATCAGCCAGGTCGACGCGGCCGAGGCCGCCCGTCTCGAGGTGGCCGACGACCGGGCCCGCTTGGCGGCCGAGGCCGAGCAGGTCGTCTCCCAGGACCTCATCGCCGCATCCGAGCGCCTGGTGCGCCTGGGTGAGGTCACGCTGCTCGACGGCAACGGGGAGCCGACCCACCTCCCCACCGCGGGAGAGCCGTTGACCGTTCGACTCAGCTACCGGTGTGTCAGCCCGGCCGAGCGGCCGTTGTTCTCGTTCGCCGTGCTCGACGAGCAGGGCGTGCTCGTCGCCAACCCGACGATGCGGCCCAGCCACCATGACGAGAAGGTCTACGAAGGTGAGGGAATCGTCGACTACGTGATCCCCCGCCTGGCGCTCACCGCGGGCGAGTACCGAGTCACCATCGCCGTGCACGACAGCCAGGCCACGCGGGTGTTCGACAAGCGGGAGGACGCCTTGCGCTTCCGGGTGCACGCCGAGGACCAACTACAGGGCATGGTCGATCTGATGGGTCAGTGGGGGTCGATGGGGGACCAGGAGGGTTCTTCCCCATGAGCCTCGGACCAACGAACGCACGCCGACAGGCGAAGGGCCTGGCCGAACGGGTCGCGCCCCGGGGATCGGTCTCCCGCAGCGCGTTGCGAGTGGCGCGCCAGGTCGGGCGTGACGTCGTCGACTACCTGCCCCGAGCCCGCAGCATCTGGCGCCTGGCCGCCCAGCCGGCCGCTGTCGAACCCGACTATCGCGAATGGCTCGCCCGCACCCGGGTCACCCCGGGCCAGCTCGTGCACCAGATCGAGCTCACGGGAGGTGACGGACGCGGAGGTCCGGTCGAGATCGTCGTGCTGCCGTCGCTGCGCGCCGCCAACGGCCGCGCCGCCGCCGAGACGATCGAGACGCTGGTGCTCCAGACCGACCCGGCGTGGCGCGCCCACGTCCTCGCCGGGCTGGGCTCCGACGACGTCGAGAGCGACGAACCCCGCGTCACCGTCGTGCACCTCGAGGGGAGCGACCCGCTGGCCCTGGCCGACCGCCT
>DATDIY010000307.1:0-4891 GCA_036520815.1 Acidimicrobiales bacterium | reverse complement strand
CATCCGGCTCTCCTCCGACGAGGGCCGCACCGTGTCGGTGCCACCAGTCTGAGACCGACGACGGAGCACTGGGCCGAGAACGCGAGCGGACCCGGCCCCGAAGGGCCGGGTCTCCGCCGTCAGATCTCGCCGAGGGGCGCTGCGGCCCCTGCGGCTCTCAGCCGATGTGCTCGTCGAAGAAGGCGAGCGTCTTGGCCCAGGCGTCGGTGGCCGACGCCTCGTGGTAGGAGTCACGGGCGTCGCAGTTGAAGCCGTGGTTGGCCTCGGCGTAGCGGTAGAGCTCGACGTCCTTGCCCGACTTCCGCGCAGCGTCGGCAAGGGCGTCGACCTGGTCGGTCGGGATGCCCTCGTCGAGGTCGCCGTAGGCCCCCAGCCACGGCGTCTGGATGCCCGGAGCGAGGTCGATCAGCGGCGGCATGCCGAAGCGTCCCTGGGCGATGCCACCCCCGTAGAAGCTGGCCGCCGCGCCCAGCTCCCAGTAGTTGGCCGCGAGGAACGAGATGCTGCCCCCCATGCAGAAGCCGATGATGCCCACCTTCGTGCCTTCGAAGCCGCGGCCCTTCAGGTACTCGAAGGAGGCCTCCAGGTCGGCTTCCAGCTCACCAGCCTGCAGTTGCACGATGTAGGGGATGACCTCGGTCATGTCCTCGTAGCCCAGCTCCGGGTCGCCACTGCGGTGGAACAGGTGGGGGCATACGGCCAGGTAGCCGGCCGCGGCGAAGCGATCGGTGATGTCTCGCATGTGGGCGTTGACGCCGAAGGCCTCCTGCAACACGACGATGGCACCCTTTGCCTCGCCGGCCGGTTCGGCCACGTACAGGCCCATCGTCGCGTCGTCGACCGTCAGGTCCACTGTCTCTGCCATCTGCTTCGAGCTCCGTTTCGTGTGTCGGATCAGGTTCGGTTGTCGTTCGGGGATGCGGGTCGTGATCGCCGGGCTCAGGGCCGGCGGCGGTCCTTCGGCTCAGGCCACGGGATGGGCAGCATCGAGAAGTCGGGGCCCAGCTCGGTGGGGAGCCGTTCGGCGATGTCGTCGACGTCGAACCTGCCGGTGCTCGTCATGGCCGTGCCCCACGCGAAGTTCAGGCTGCCCAGACGGGAGATCTCGTAGCCCTGGGACCGGAAGGCCTGGCCGGTGATGCCGGCCGACAGATCGCTCAACAGGTAGATCGCGGTCGGCGCCACGTTGGCCGGGTCGCGGTAGGTGCCCTCGGCCATGTCGCTCTGCATGGTGTCGCCGAAGCGCTTGGAGAGCCGACCCGCTGCGGTGTACATGCTGTCGGACATGCGGGTGGCTGCGCTCGGAACGAGGCAGTTCACGTTGATGCCCCACGGCTGGAGGGCGTAGGCCGTACTCCAGGTGAACCCGAGGATGCCGGCCTTGGAGGTGGCGTAGGCCACAGCGTTGGGCATGCCGGTCCAGGCGCCGCTGCCGACGGTGATGATATGGCCCGACTTCTGCTCCATCATCACCTCGGCCGCGGCCTGCACGGCGGTGAAGTGACCCTTGAGGTGAACCGCGATCATGCGGTCCCACTCGTCCTCGGTGACCTCGTAGATGTAGCGGTTGATGGCGATGCCGGCCGAGCAGACGAGACCGTCGATGCGCCCGAAGGTGTCGACCGCAGCCTCGGTCACGGCCTTGCCGCCGGCCATGGTCGACACGTCGCTGGCCACCGCCACAGCCTTGCCGCCGGCCGCCTCGATCTCCGAGACCACCGCGTCGGCCGCCTCGGTCGAGACCTCGCCGCCCTGCACGCCGCCGCCGTAGTCGGCGACCACGACGCTCGCCCCCTCGTCGGCCGCGGCCAGCGCAGTCGCCCGCCCGATCCCATTGGCGCCACCCGTGATGGCGACGACCTTCCCCTCCAGATGAGTCCCCACGTTGGTCCTTCCGTTCCGAATGGTCGCCGGCCACCTTACGGGGCGGGCGCGCCCGTCCGTGCAAGCCACCGTCCGCGGGGAGCGGACGCCGTCGGCTCAGCTCTCGAGCTCGACGCGCAACCCGGCGATGACGGCGTCGAGGCCGAACATGAAGTAGTCGTCGGCGTGCATCTCGGGCATCCGGTCGCGGTCGAGCGCCAGCACCTGGGCCTTGCCCATCATCCCCGGCGGGCGTCGGGTGTTGGGGTTGCGCAGGGTCGACTCGATGTAGCGATGCCCCTGGACCCAGCTCATGAGCGTGCGGAAGGCAGGGACGGCCTGCACCGGAGGTATCCCCGCGTCGAGGAGGAGATCGAGCTCCGCGTTCTCGAAGGCCCGCTTGTGTTCGACGTCGAGGAAGTGCAGTGCCGCGTCGAGACCGGGATAGGGGGCGAGGGCATCCCGCTCGGCGAGCATCGACAGGCGGAGCCGGACGTACCAGGGGCCCTCCTCGGCCGACGGGACGGCGAGCAGCGACCACACGTGGTTCCCCACCCGGCGAAGGAGATCGTCCTTGCCGTCGACGTAGTGGTAGGCGGCCATGGGACTGACACCCAGCTCCGAGGCCAGATCGCGCATCGTCAGCGCGGCCGCACCCTTGCGGCTGATCAGCTTCATGGCCGCGGTGACGATCGCCTCCTCCGACAGTGCCGGTTGGGTTGCCGATCTGGCCACGGGCCGCTCCGCTGTTCGCGCCCGTGCTCAGGCTGCGCCGGTGAGGAAGTGCTCGAGATTCTCGCGCAGCCCCCTCCTGTCCGTCCCACTGTGCGCCAGACTCTCTCGACGGCGCCTCTGGGCACTGAGCACGATCGCCTCACTGTACGGCGTACAGTTCGTAGCGGTCAACGCCTCGGGACCGCTCCCGGGGCCCAAGAGAAGCCTGAGGGCCGGGGGGGCGATGAGCGAGACCGATCGGCACTACGCCACCATCTGGGAGGCCATCGCCGACCGGATGCCGGAGCGAACCGCACTACGCCACGGAGACCTCGTCCACACCTGGCGCCAGTTCGACGACCGGGCGGCTCGACTGGCCGCCGCGTTCGCCGCCCACGGCGTCGGGCACCAGGAATCGGTCGGCAACTTCCTGTACAACGGACCGACCTACTTCGAGTCGTTCTTCGCGGCCCTGAAGATCCGGGCCCGACCGTTCAACGTGAACTACCGGTATCGAGGAAGCGAGCTCCGGCAGATCCTCGACAACGCAGAGGCCAAGGCGCTCGTGTACTCCGCCGCACTGCGCGACCGCGTCGCGTCGGTGATCGACGACTCCCCCGACCTGCGCCTCCTCGTGGAGGTCGGCGACGACCCTGTCGGCGCTCCGATCCCCGGGGCCCTCCACCTGGAGGAGCTCCTCGCCGACACCGAGCCGGCGCCTCGCGTCGAGCGATCCGGCGCTGACACCTACCTCAACTACACCGGCGGGACGACCGGCCTACCCAAGGGCGTGCTCGTCGAGATCCGACGCAGCATGACCACCGCTCTGTGGTTCCGCGACCAGTACCTCGGGCGGACCCTCGACGGCGACCCCGTCGACACGGCGATGGCGCTCGCCGAGGCGGGTGACTCGCTGTCGTCGATCCCCGCCTCGCCGATCATGCACAGCGTCGGGTTCATCTTCTCGTCGCTGCCGGCGCTGCTCACCGGCGGCACCGTGACCACCCTCGAGAACCACGGGTTCGACGCCCACGAGCTGCTCGCCACCATCGAGCGCACCAGCGCCACGGTGACGGCCATCGTGGGCGACGCCTTCGGGCTGCCGATCGTGCGGGCGCTCGACGAGGGCCGACCCGACGGCCGCCCCTACGACACCAGCTCGCTGCGGGTCATCAGCTCGGCCGGTGTCACCTGGAGCGCTCCGATCAAGGCTCGCCTCCTCGACCACATGCCCCAGGTCGCCCTGATCGATGCGTGCGGCAGCACCGAGGGCGTGAACTACGGCACTCGCACCACACGCCGCGGCGACGCGCTGTCGTCAGCCAACTTCGTCGCCGCACCGGGACTGAAGGTCCTGTCGCCCGAGGGCGACGAGCTACCGGCCGGTGAGATCGGCCTCCTGGCGGGGCCGACCCACGGCAACGGCTATCACCGCAACCCGGTGGAGACGGCGTCCACGTACCTCCGTCTCGACGGCGTGCAGTACGCCATACCCGGCGATCTCGGCCGGGTCGAGCCCGACGGAACAGTCACGCTCATCGGCCGCGGCATCACCACCATCAACACCGGCGGTGAGAAGGTCCACCCGGCGGAGGTCGAGGAGGTCATCAAGGCGCTCCCTCAGATCGACGACTGCCTCGTGCTCGGCGTTCCCGACGAGCGGCTGGGCCAACGGGTGGCTGCACTCGTGGTGCCGACGCCCGGTGCCGTGCTCGAGACCGAGGCGATCCGCGCCGCCGTGCGCGAGCTGGTGGCCGGGTACAAGACGCCGAGCCGCGTCCTGGTGATCGAGCAGGTCCCCCGGGCCCCGAACGGCAAGGTCGACTACCCAGCCGCCCAGGCCCTGTTCGCCGACGCCTGAGCCAGGCTCACGCCCACTCCATCCGTTCTGGCACGCGAAAGACGCGCCCGTGCGCGCATTTCGCGTGCCAGAACGAGGTGCGGGCCGTCAGATGCCGAGGGCGGTGCCGATGCGGTCGCGGTGCCAGGCGGCACCGCCCCAGCTGCGGGACAGGGCCCACGTACGCGTGAGGAACAGGTGCAGGTCGGCTTCGGTGGTGTAGCCGATGCCGCCGTGGCACTGCAGGGCCCGACCGCCGACGAACTCGGCCATGTCGGAAGTGAAGGCCTTGGCGCTCGACACGTGACGGCTCCGGTCGGGATCGGCGACGGCCAGCGCCCAGGCGGCCTGGTACACGAGGGGCCGGGCGACGGTGAGCTGGGTCGCGGCGTTGGCCAGGTGGTGCTTCACCGCTTGGAACGACCCGATCGGAACGCCGAACTGCTCGCGTTCGATGGTGTAGGCGACAGTCAT
>DATDIY010000306.1:0-3294 GCA_036520815.1 Acidimicrobiales bacterium | reverse complement strand
GTCGGCGCCCTCGGGCGGGAGGAGGTACCGGCTGTCGCCGCCGGATCCGGACGGCCCGGGCGACTCGGTGCCGCAGGCGGCGAGCAGGGCCCCGGCGCCGAGGACGAGCACTATCGTCGCGGCCAGCACCGCACGCGCGGTCCGGAGACGGGCGCGCGGTCCTCGTTCGATGCCCGTGTGGTTCGTCGTCACCGCCGCCCCCTTCCCGCCAGGCGGCCCCCATGGTGCCACAGAGGCGTGACACGGTCGCTTAGCCGTCGCATCATCAGAGGCGCGGGCCTTCCGGTGCCGCTGACCGTGGGAGGGGATGGCCATGACGGACACATCCATGGGGGCGTCCGAGGTCGCCCGATCAACCCGTGCGACCGCCAAGATGGCGTGGGCCGGGATCATCTTCGCGGTGCTGTACGTCGCAGGGATGCTGCTCGCCGGCTCCTCGCCCTCGGACATCGACGAGCTCAACGACGATCCGGTGGGTCTCGCTGCGTCCTGGCACGACTACTACACCGACAGCGGCAACCGCACCGTCATCCTCGGTGGCGTCTTCGCCCTGATGCTGGCCAGCGTCGCCGTGGTCGTCTTCGGCTCGGTGCTGCGTGAGCGGCTGGCCGATGCCGGTGCGGCGACCGCCGGACGGCTGACGTTCGCCGCATCGATCATGTTCGGCACGGTGACGCTCGTGGGTGCTGTCGCGCTGGCTTGGATCCCGGGCACGAAGGAGTTCGCCGACATGGCGATCCCCACGAGCGACCTCGTCTACATGGCCAGCCAGCTGGGCTTCGGTGTCCTGTTGCTACCCGGCGGAGCCGCCGCTGGCTTCATGCTCGTGACCAGCGGATTCGCCGCCGCCCGCAGGGGGGTCCTCCCGGTGTGGTTGGGCTGGGCAGGTGTCGTCTGCGGCGTCATCGTCTTCGTGCTCGGCGGGTTGTTCGTGACGATGGCGCTCCTGGTCCTGTGGACGCTGATCGCAGCCATCGTGCTGCTGCGACGTCCGACGGCCGTCTGACCACCGCCATCAGCTTCTGAGGGCCGGACGCGGTCTGCCAGGAGTCGGGCCCTGACGCTGAGTGGTGCAGGGGCGCCGGTACTGTGGCCTCGGTGAGGAAGCTCGGCGTGTACGTGGCCACGATCTTCGTGGCGGGAGCGATCCTCGCCACGGCGATCGTGATCGCCGTGCCAGCGCTGGGCAACGTCGTCGACGCCGGGGACGGTGAGCACGGCGAGCTCGACCTCGACAAGATCGGGGAGTACGCCGTGCGGTCGGAGGTCTTCGGCGCGGACGGTACGCCCCTCGCCGTGCTCCACGCCGAGGAGAACCGCGAGCCGGTGCCGTTGTCGGAGATCCCCGACAACGTGAAGCAGGCCATCATCGCCGTCGAGGACGCCCAGTTCTACAACCACGGCGGCGTCAACGTGCGGGCCCTCGGGCGGGCGCTGTTGGAGAACGTCCAGGCCGGCAAGGTCACCCAGGGCGGTTCCACGATCACCCAGCAGCTGGTGAAGAACGTCTACCTGACGACCAAGCAGGACTTCGACCGCAAGACCAAGGAGGCGGTGCTCGCTCTGCGCCTCGAGCAGGAGATGACCAAGGACGAGATCCTCGAGGCCTACCTCAACACCGTGTACTTCGGGGCCGGTGCCTACGGGGTCGAAGCGGCGGCGGAGACCTACTGGGGCATGCACGTCGACCAGCTCGGCTGGGGTGAGTCGGCCATGCTCGCCGCCATCATCTCGAATCCGCTGGCCTACGACCCCACCCTCCACCCGGAGGAGGCGAAGGTGCAGCGCCGCCTCGCCCTCGACCGCATGCTCGAGCTCGGCATCATCGACCAGGCCGAGCACGAGGGATCGGACAACTGGTGGCTGCCCACGGCTCGCTGCACCGGGGTCGCCGGACCCCGTCCCGGCACCTGCGGTGACGTCCAGCAGCCGACCGCCGACAGCTACGTCGCCGACGCCGTGGTCAAGGAGCTCCAGGACTTCGCCGGTCACCCCGAGTACGACGAGGTGCTGGGCACCACCGAGGCTGAGCGCTACAACGCCATCTTCGGCGGCGGCCTGAAGATCAACGTCACCGTGGACCCGGTGGCCCAGGCAGCCGCCGAGCAGGCCCATGACCGCACCCTCACCGGTGCCGAGGCGTCCGACGCCGCGGCCAAGGGCGTCACCAACGCCATGGTGTCGGTCGAGTCGGCGACCGGAGCCATCCGGGCCTTCACCGGTGGACGGCCCTGGTCCCAGGACAGCAAGTACAACGTCGCTCTCCAGGAGAACGGCCGCCAGACCGGTTCGACGTTCAAGACCTTCGTGCTGCTCACCGCGCTCGAGCAGGGCGACATCCCTGACGACGTGGTGGGCGGCGCCCAGTGCTGGAAGACGCCGAAGGGCGACAAGGATCCCCAGTACTGCCCGAGGGGAAGCGGCGGCACGATCACCTCGATCACCAGGGCTTCCTCCAATGCCGCCTTCGTGCGTCTGGGTCAGACGGTGGGGCTCAACAACGTGGTCGACATGGCCGAGCGGTTGGGCATCACGAGTGCCTTCAACCCGCAGGCGCTGTCGATGCCGCTCGGCGTGTTCGACGTGACCCCCCTGGAGATGGCGTCGGCCTACTCGGCCATCCCCAACGGCGGCATCCGCCAGGAGCCCTACCTGATCGAGTCGATCGAGGACCGGTTCGGCAACGTGCTCTGGAGCCACGAGCAGACCCCGACCCGGGCGTTCAGCAGCAGCACCGCCTGCTACGCCACCGAGATCCTCCAGGCCAACGTCGACGGCGGCACCGGCACCCGGGCGAGGCTCGCCGGGTATCCGGCGGCGGGCAAGACGGGCACCACCGACAAGAACGCGGACGTGTGGTTCGTCGGCTTCACGCCGCAGCTCACGACCGCGGTGTGGATGGGCAACCCCGACAACTCCGAGACCTCGATGGGCAGCCTCGGTGGCACCGAGCAGTTCGGCGGGAAGTGGCCGGCGACCATCTGGCGCAACTTCAACCAGAGCTACCTCGACCAGGTCGATGCCCAGCTGCCGGGCTTCGCGTCGTGTCCCAACCCGGGGCGTGGTGGTCGCCCGGCCGCGGGCGCCGCCGAACCCTTCGGAACCTTGAACGGTGGACGGGCGCCGACCCTCGCTCCGCCGCCTCGCCCCGAGGGCGAGCCCGCCGCCGAGGGCGACCCGGCCGAGCAGGATCCGAACGCGACGCCGGCTCCCGACGCCCCGGTCACCGACGGGGGCGCGCCGCCGCCGGGCGGCGGCAACGGCAACCCCGGCAACGGGGGCGGCGGGGGCAAC
>DATDIY010000305.1:0-26278 GCA_036520815.1 Acidimicrobiales bacterium | reverse complement strand
TCCCGTTGCGCCAGGGCAGGACGAAGTTCTGCCCCGGACCCCGGAAGAAGGAGCCGATGAGGACCAGGACGGCCCAGAACATCATGAAGATGGTGAAGACGCTGATGGCGAACTTGCGGTCCTCCGGCTTGTTGCTCGGGTTGCGGTCCACGTAGGGCGTGACGGCCAGCAGGATCAGGCCCATGCCCGGGATGGTCACCCCGGCGACCATCGGGTGGAACATGGTCAGGAGCTCCTGCAGGCCGAGGAAGTACCACGGCGCCTTCGACGGGTTCGGCGTCCGGTTGGGGTTGGCCAGCTGCAGCAGCGGGGCGTTGACGAACACCGAGAAGATGAACAGGAAAGCGGTGAGCGCGAGAGCGGCGACGAACTCGACGGCCAGGAGGTGGGGCCAGGTGTGCACCTTGTCCTGAGGCGTGGCCTTGACGTCCTGGATGGAGCCGGCCTTCACGACCGTGAGCAGTCGCTGGGTGTGCCCGCTCGGACCGGTGGCGGTCGGGGGCGGTGCGGCGGTGGCCACTGCCGTGGCGACGGACCCGCCGCCCGCTGGAGCGCCAGCCGCAGGCTCGGCGACGGCGCCCTCCTTGCGGGCCTTGGCCGACTTGGACCGCTCGAGCAGGTGAGCCGGGATACGGCTCTCCTCTCCGCTCGGCGCGGCGGCGGGAGCCTCGGCAGCCGGCGCGGCGTCCTCGGCCGGAGCCGAGTCCGCGGCCGCCTGCTCGGCGGCCTTCGCGCGCGCCGCCTCGGCCCGCTTTCGGAGGTGTTCGGGGATCTCTGTCAACGCAGGGGCTCCTGGATCACAACGGCCCGGAGATGCCGCCGTCCTTGCGCACCCGCCAGAAGTGGATGGCGAGGAAGATGACGGTCACGAACGGAACGAACAACACGTGCAACACGTACCATCGCAAGAGCGTGTCGGTGCCGATCTCGCGGCCGCCGAGCAGCACGAACCGGACCTGGTCGCCGAACACCGGCGTGTAGCCCATCATGTTGGTGCCGACGGTCACGGCCCACAGCGCCAGCTGGTCCCACGGGAGCAGGTAGCCCGTGAAGGACAGCAGCAGGGTGAGCGTGAGCAGGATGACGCCGATCACCCAGTTGAACTCGCGGGGCGGCTTGTAGGCGCCGTGGTAGAAGACGCGGGCCATGTGCAGGAACACCGAGAGCACCATCAGGTGGGCCGCCCATCGGTGCATGTTCCGCACGAGCAGGCCGAAGGTCACCGAGGTCTGCAGGGTGTAGATGTCGTTCCAGGCCTGCGCCGCGGTCGGCCGATAGAAGAACATCAAGAAGATGCCGGTGATGGTGAGCAGGATGAACAGGAAGAAGCTCAGCCCACCGAGACAGAGGGTGTAGCTGACCTTCACCGCGTGCCGCTTCACCTTCACCGGGTGAAGGTGGTACAGCACGCTGTTCATGATGACGTAGGACCGGTTCCGGGGGCTGTCGGTGTAGCCCTTCCGGAAGACCGAACCCGGTCGGAAGATCGAGCTCCACGCCTGGGAGCCCTGCGTCTTGTCAACGATCTCGCTGAGGCGCTGGCCCGGGGTCTTCTTCCCGCCGGGGCGCTCCATGGTCTTGGCCAAGGCACTTACTCCGTTGCGTCGGGGCCGAGGGGGCGGGGGACGAAAGAGAAGGAGGGGCGGGGGACGAAAGAGAATGGGATGGGTCGGTGAGCCACGGCCATCAACCGAGCCGCATCCCGTAGCCGTACCCGTAGGTGGGGGTGCGCTGATGGGGGTCACCGTCGGCCGGCGCGTCGCCGACCTTCCCGAGGATGATCACGCCGGTCGGGCACCGGTCGACGCACAGCGCGCAGCGAGTGCACACGTCGTCGTCGATGACGAAGACCGACCGGTCTCCGGGGTCCTCACCGGGCAGCTCGGTGCCGAGCGCCTCCTCGATGGAGTCGGTGCGGACCAGGTGGATGCACTTCCAGGGACAGATGTCGACGCAGCCCTCGCAGGTGATGCACTCGGACTGGTCGATGTGGATGAACTGCTTGGGCTTCACCGCCTTCGACAGCCAGGCGGCGTCGACCTCCTGGAGGACGTAGTCGGCCCGGAACTCGGGCATCGGCGGGTTGGCATCGGTGCGGGCCACGGTGTCAGCCCTTCCGCACCAGCGGACGGCCGTAGTCGGACTCGACCACGGTGACCGCGGTCGCCTTCTCGGCCCGCTTGCCACGGTTCTGCCACCAGACCCACATGGCGACCTGGGCGGCGAGGAACACCACGTAGATGCCGACCGCGATGAGGTCGCGGATCGTCTGGTAGGTGATCGTCATCGGGAAGTTCCCGCCGAGCGCCTGGGGCTGCAGGATCGAGCCGGGCCCGTAGACGATGGCGTCGGGACGCCAGTTGAGCTCGTTGTCGGCCCAGGTCAACCAGAGGTGCGGGACCGTGCCGTACGCCCAGAACATGACGAAGAACGCATACACCGACGCGACCATCGCTTCGCCCCACGTGAGGGGGGTGCCCACCGGTCGGCGCTTGCTGAACGGGATGACCAACAAGCTGAGCGCAACGAGGACCAACAGGGACGAGACGAACGCAACCACCCGGTTGGGACCTCCCTCGTGAACGTGCTCACAAAGTGTAACGGCGGGGCGGCCGAGTCCGGGTGGGGAGTCGACCGACGTGACCGACTGTCTACCACCGCCACCGCGGCGCAGGCACATCCGGAGACGAGGTCGAGCGACGCCGTCGACGGTGTCGCCGCTCCGCCCGTCCGAGGCCGACGACGGCCGTCGTCACCGGTTCGGTACTTGGTGTCGCCGACGACCGCTGGTCTAGGTTTGGCCCGCACGATCCGCGTCACCGACGAGGCTCGTCCCTCGCCCATCAGACTCCGCCGGAGGAGCTGTGACCGAAGTTCCCGAGCACCTGCTCAAGCGCTCCCGTGACCGCCGTTCCGCCCTCGGCCTCGGCGACGGGGACGACGGCGGTGGAGGCGACGCAGCAGCGGCCGCTCCCGCCGACGAGCCCGCAGGTGGCGCGGTTCAGGCGGCGGCGGCGACCGCAGCCGCGGCTCCCGCAGCGGCCACGCCGGCGACGCCGGAGCCGGCCGAGCCGGAGTTCGTCCCGCCCTACGTCGAGGCGGCGATCACCCGCAAGAAGATCCCGTTCTGGGCCATGCCGGTGCTGGCCTTCCTGCCGGTGTGGGCGATCATCTACGTCGGCGGCCTCGCCGAGGCCGACACCGGCGAGCCCAGCCAGCTCGAGCTCGGCGCCCAGATCTACCAGGCCAGCTGCCAGAGCTGCCACGGAGCCACCGGCGCCGGCGGTGTGGGCCGCCCGCTCAGCAACGGCGACGTGGTGAAGACCTTCCCCGACCTGTTGGGCCATCTCGAGTTCGTGTACCACGGCAGCGCCAAGACCGGCCCGAAGGACACGCCGTACGGTGACCCGAACCGCGAGGACGGCCAGCACCTGACGCTCAGCTACAACGGGAACCCGATGCCGGAGTTCGGGGAGAGCCTCACCGGCGCCGAGCTGTTGGCGGTCGTGCGCTACGAGCGGGAGGGCCTCTCGGGCGCCGAGATCGCCCCCGAGCAGCTCGACACCGACGAGAACATGCTCTGGCCCAACGGCGAGCCGATGGTCGACGCCAGCGGCAACCTCATCAACCCCGACGGCGAGCCGCTCTTCGACGCCGACGGCATCCTCACGCTCGATCCCAACTACGCCGAGCCGGCGGCCGGCTCGGGCTGAGCCACGACCACATCGACGTGATGCGACGGGCCCCGCGGCAGCGGGGCCCGTGCGCGTCCGGCGCTCGACCGGTCAGGGCAGCGGCTCGTGCCAGCCACCGAACGGGGCCGCCATGGCCTCCGCTTCGGGCGGCCCCCAGGTACCCGAGTAGTAGAGGCGCACAGGGGGTGGATCGTCGAGGAGGCCCTCGACGATGCGCCACTGCTCGTCGACGCTGTCGTGGCGGCCGAACCGGCGGGGGTCGCCCTCCATGGCGTCCTCGAGGAGACGCTCGTAGGGCTGGTCGGAAACGCCGAACAGCTCGTCCTGGGTGACCTCGAGGTCGACGGGACGCGCTCCGAGGTGATCGCCGGGGGTCTTGGCGTACAGCTGCAGCGAGATGGCGCACTCGCGCCCCAGCCGGAAGCGGAGGTGGTTCGGGTGGGGCGCGGGCGCGTCCGGAGGACCGAACAGCATCCGCGGAGGAGCGTTGAACTCGACGATCGCCTCGGTGGCGGTGACCGGGAGGCTCTTGCCCGCCCTGATGAGCCACGGCACACCGGCCCAGCGCCACGAGTCGATCTCGAACTGGAGGGCCACGAAGGTCTCGGTGTCCGAGCCCGGTGCCACCCCGGGCTCGTCGACGTAGTCGCGGTACTGACCGCGGATCGAGGAGGCCGGGTCGAATGTGCGGATCTGGCGGAACAGCTTCATCTTCTCGTCGCGCAACGCGTCGGCGTCCGCCGCCACCGGCGGTTCCATCCCGAGCAGGGCCACGATCTCGAGCAGGTGGTTCTGCACCACGTCGCGCACGGCGCCGGCGGTGTCGTAGAACTTGGCCCGCCCGGCGGTGCCGAACTCCTCGGCCATCGTGATCTGGATGCTGGAGATGAAGTTGCGGTTCCACACCGGCTCGAGCAGCGAGTTGGCGAAACGGAACACCAGAAGGTTCTCGATGCCGTCCTTGGCGAGGAAGTGATCGATGCGGAACACCGCCTCCTCGGGGAACGCCCGGTGCAGCACGGCGTTGAGCTCGGCCGACGAGGCCCGGTCGCGGCCGAAGGGCTTCTCCACGACCACCTTGGCGCCCTCGTTGAGCCCGACCGACTCGATGCCCTGCACGACGCCGTCGAACAGTGACGGAGGGATGGCCAGGTAGAAGAGGGGATGCCGACAGGCCCCGACGGTGCCTCGCAGCTTCTCGTAGGTGCTCGGGTCGCGGTAGTCGCCGCTCACGTAGGTCAACCGGTCGCGCAGGCCCGGCCACGTGGCGGGGTCGAGGGTGCCGTGCTCGGCGATCGACTCCTCGGCGCGCTGGCGGAGGTCCTCGTCGTTCCACTCCGAGGACGCCACTCCCACGACCGGGATCCCGAGACGGCCCCGTGCCTCGAGGGCGGCGATGGCCGGGAAGATCTTCTTGCGGGCGAGATCACCCGTGGCACCGAACAGCACCACCACGTCGGTCTCGCCGGGTGCCGACTTCAGGTCCTCGACCACTTCTCCTCCTCGCCGGCGGGTCGCCAGCTGCTGACGTGCGGTGGGGCCCTACCCGGCAGCGGGCAGCGCCGCCACCTCGGCGGCGGCGGCTCGCGCCGCTTTCGCCACGGCATCGAGCACGGCGTCGTCGTGGGCCAGCCCGGGGAACAGGACCTCGTAGGCACCGGGAGCCACAGCGACACCGTGACGCAGGAGCGCGTGGAAGAAGGCGGCGTAGCGCGCCTCGTCGGTGGTGCAAGCCGACGGATAGTCGTGCGGGAGGTCGGTGCCGAAGAAGAGGCCGACGAGCGAGGCGAACCGGGGAACCCGGGCGACGAGGCCGGCGTCGTCGAGGCCCGCCTGGAGGTCGGTGGCCAGGCGGTCGGCCCGAGCGTCGAGCAGGGCGTAGGCGTCGTCGTCCAGCAGGTCGAGCACGGCCAGACCGGCAGCCGTCGCCAACGGGTTCCCCGAGAGGGTGCCGGCCTGGTACACGGGTCCGAGCGGGGCGAGGGCATCCATCACGTCGGCCCGACCGCCGAACGCTCCGACGGGGAGACCACCGCCGATGATCTTCCCGAAGGCACTCAGGTCAGGGGTGACGCCGGTGCGCTCCTGGGCACCGCCGCGCGCCACCCGGAACCCGGTGATCACCTCGTCGAAGATCAGCAGCGCGCCGACGCGGTCGCACTCGGCTCGCAGGCCCTCGAGGAAGCCGGGGGCCGGCGGGACCAATCCCATGTTGGCGGCGCAGGGTTCGACGATGACCGCCGCGAAGGTGTCGTCGAGGGTGGGCACCACGTTGTACGGCGCCACGACGGTGTCGGCCACGGCGCCGTCGGTGACACCGGCCGACGCGGGCAGGCCCAACGACGCCATGGCGGTGCCGCCCGAGACGAGCAGGCCGTCGCTGTGGCCGTGGTAGTTGCCGGCGAACTTGAGCAGCTTCGAACGACCGGTGGCCCCTCGGGCGACCCGGATGGCGCTCATGGTCGCCTCGGTGCCGCTGTTGACCATCCGCACCTTCTCGACCGAGGCCACGCGCTCGCAGATGGCCTCGGCCAGCTCGACCTCACGGGGCGTCGGCGCGCCGTAGGAGGTGCCGTCGAGCGCCGCCGACCGGATGGCCTCGACCACCTTCGGGTGGGCGTGGCCGGCGACGATGGCGCCGTAGCTCTGGACGAGGTCGACGTAGCTCGTTCCCTCGACGTCGGTGACGCGGGCACCCTCGGCCGACGCGACGAAGTACGGCGCGCCGCCGACCGAACCGAACGCCCTCACCGGCGAGTTGACCCCGCCCGGGATCACCCGCTGCGCGCGGTCGAACCACGCCTCGTTCGTCGGAGTCATCCGTTCAGCACCTCGGCGACCTCGCCGGCGAGGTAGGTGAGGATCATGTCGGCGCCCGCCCGACGGATCGAGGTGAGGTGCTCGAGCCCGACGGCCAGCCCGTCGATCCAGCCCCGCTCGGCCGCCGCCTTGACCATGGCGTACTCACCGGACACGTGGTAGGCGGCGAGCGGCACGTCGACCTCGGGACGGGCCCGGGCGATGATGTCGAGGTAGGCGAGCGCCGGCTTGACCATGACGATGTCGGCGCCCTCGGCGAGGTCGAGGCGGATCTCCTCGAGCGCCTCGCGGGCGTTGGCCGGGTCCTGCTGGTAGCCCTTGCGGTCGCCGCCGCCGGTGATCTCCACGTCGACCGCGTCGCGGAACGGGCCGTACAGCGCGGAGGCGTACTTGGCGGCGTAGGCCATGATCGCCACCTGCTCGTGACCGGCGTCGTCGAGGGCGTCGCGGATGGCCATCACCTCGCCGTCCATCATCCCCGAGGGGGCCACGATGTCGGCCCCGGCATCGGCCTGGGCGAGGGCCACCTCGGCGTAGAGCTCGAGGGTGGCGTCGTTGTCGACCTCGCCGTCAGCGGTGAGCAGTCCGCAGTGGCCGTGCGAGGTGTACTCGTCGAGGCACAGGTCGGCCATCACCGCGATGCGGTCGCCGAACGCGTCGCGCAGATCCCGGAGCGCCACCTGGACGATGCCGTCGGGGTCCCAGGCACCGGAGCCCCGCTCGTCCTTGGTGGCCGGGACGCCGAAGAGGATCACGCCCGGCACGCCCAGGTCGACGAGGGCCTTCACCTCGTCGAGCAACGACGGAAGGGTGTGCTGTGCCACACCAGGCAACGACGCGATGGGGTGGGGCTCGTCGATCCCTTCGCGCACGAACAGCGGGGCGACGAGATCGTCGACCGAGAGACGGGTCTCGGCCACCATGCGGCGCAGGGCCGGGGTGCGGCGCAGCCGACGCATCCGACGTTGGGGGAAGGTCATCGACCTCAGCCTACGCAGGGGTCCCGGGACGCCCTCAGCCCGCTCCGCCGGCGACCGCGGACTCCCCGGCGACGTGGGCGACGAGGGCGGCGACCAGGCCCTCGATGGTGTGGACCTCCGCCTCCACGTCGACCCCGATGCCGTGGGAGCGAGCGGAGGCGGCGGTCACGGGGCCGATGCAGGCCACGAGTGGCGGGACGACGTCGGCTCCGAACGCCGCCACCCACTGGTCGACCGTCGACGAGGACGTGAAGGTCACGGCGTCGGCCTGGCGGACGAGCTGGCGATGCTCGTCGGAGGCGACGACGGGCACCGTGCGGTAGGCCTCGACCACGTCGACCTCCCAGCCGGCGTCGCGCAGACCGTCGGGCAGGACGTCGCGTGCCACCGCCGCCCGGGCCAGCAGCACCCGCGGCGGATGATCCGAGGACCGGTCGGGAGCCGGGAACGCGTCCAGCAGGGACTCGGCCACGAACCGCTCGGGCACGAGGTCGGCGACGAGGTGGTGCCGGGCCAGCGCGTCGGCGGTGCCGGGACCGATGGCGGCCAGCCGGACACCGGCCAGGTCCCGCCCGTCGCGCAGGGCGGCACAGAACCGCTCGGCCCCGTTGGCCGAGGTGAGCACCACCCAGTCGTAGACGGAGAGGTCGGCGGCGGCCGCGCTCAGGGCGGCTCCTCCGTCGGCGGGATCGACGATGTCGATGGTCGGCACCGCCACCGGCTCGGCCCCGGCAGCGCGCAGAGGGGCCGCGAGCGCCGACGCCTGGTGAGCGGGGCGGGTGACGACGACCCGACGCCCGAACAGGGGACGCGATTCGAACCAGTCGAGGTTGGTGGCGGCGACTGCTCCGATCACGATCACGCTCGGAGCTTCGAGCGGGTGGTCGGGCAGGGTGGCCGCCGTCGCTCGCACGGTGTGCTGCTCGGGACGGGTACCCCACCGCACCGCGGCGGCGGGCGTGTCGGGGTCGAGGCCGCCAGCCAGGAGACGGTCGACGATGCGCCGGATGCGCCCGACGCCCATGAGGATGATGATGGTGCCGCCCAGGCGGGCGACGGCGTCCCAATCGAGCTCGCCGCCCTTGTCCGGGTCCTCGTGGCCGGTGATGACGGTGAACGACGTCGAGGAGTGGCGCAGGGTGACGGGGATGCCGGCGTACGCGGGCGCGCCGATGGCCGAGGTGATGCCGGGGACGACTTCGTAGGGCACGCCGGCGTCGCGGAGGGCGGCCGCCTCCTCCCCGCCTCGTGCGAAAACGAACGGGTCACCCCCCTTGAGTCGGACGACCGCCTCACCGGCCCTCCCTCTCTCGACGAGAAGGGCGTTGATCTCCTCCTGGGGCATCACCGCCCGGCCGGCGCTCTTGGCGACGCTGATGCGCTCGGCCGTCGGCGGCGCCAACTCGAGCAGGGTCGCCACGGAGAGACGGTCGTAGACGACGACGTCGGCGGCGGCCAGGACCTCGGCGCCTCGCACGGTCAGGAGTCCCGGGTCGCCGGGGCCGGCGCCCACCAGGTACACGGTCACGGCTGGAGCCTAGGGGTCGCGACGACATCCGATCCCCGGGTCGGCAACGGACTGAGGGAGGACGACGAATCAATTAGCGCTAAAATCGATGTGTGATCGGGTCGTCGGAGATCGCAGCATCCGGAGCCAGCATGGAGGTCCCCGTGGACATCCGCGAACCGGGTTGGGCGGACGCCGCCGCCTGCAAGGGTCGGACCGTCTTGTTCTTCGGTCTCCCCGGCGAACGCCCCGAGCGTCGGGTTCGCCGCGAGGTGGCCGCCCGCCAGCTCTGCCACGGGTGCCCGGTGCTCGACGACTGCCGGCACGCCGCACGGGCCAACCGCGAGAACGGCTTCTGGGGCGGCGAGTCCGAGGAGGAACGGGCCGCCGCCGGCTACCCGCCCCGCTCGATCAGCCGCCGCGCCGTCCAGGCCGCCAGCCGAGCCAGCTGACGGGGACCGTCCTCGGCCGCTGGTGACGGGCCCGGGCGTCAGCCGGGAGGTGCTTCCGGGTCGTCGAGAGCTATGCCCAACGAGGCAAAGAGTGCGAGCGCGACCGGCACCAGCTGGGCCGGATCGATGGTGGCTCCCGCCAGCGCCTCGACACCGAGCATGCCGTCGAGGGTCGAGCGACGGAAGCGGACGTCGGCCATCCGGGCGCGGCTGACGTCGGCTCCGGTGAGATCACAGGAGACGAACTCCACCGACTCGAGCCGGCCATCGATCAGTTCGAGCCCGGCGAGGTCGCAGCCCTCGACGTGGGCACGCTCGAGCGTCGCCATCCGGAAGCCGGCCTCGGTGAGCTTGGAATCGATCACGTCGAGGTCCTCGACGGTGACCATGCCCGCCTCGAGCATCCCCGCCCGGCAGCCCTCGATGCGGACACGGCGGAGTCTGGCCTCGGTGAGGTCGAGGCCGCTGAGCTCGCAGTTCCGAAGGACCACGTCGGTGAGGCGGACACGTCGTGCCGACAGTGCGGTGAGGTGGACGCCGTCGAGAACGCAGCCGACGAGCTCCAGGTCGTCGAGGTCGCCCTCCCCCGTGACGGCGATGATCGAGACGTCGTGGAGGTCGGCCGGCTCGGAGAGGTCGAGCGTGACCTCGTCGAGCGCCGGCGCCAACCGAGGGGGAGCGGGAGCCTCGACGCCCGGTCGAGCGCGGGCGGGGCGACGCGGCGGCATCCCACGATCCTGCCCGGCCCTGCCGACAGCTGCTCGCGGCGTGGCCGCCACCGGTCAGCGGCGGGCCGATGCGTAGGCGGCGAGGGCGCGGGCCCGGCTCTCGGCCAGGTCGACGATCGGGAAGGGGTAGTCGTCGCCGAGGGAGACCCCGGCGGCCGCCAGTTCGAGGGGCCCGAGCTCCCACGGGGCGTGCAGGGCAGGCGCGCTCAGGCCGGCCAGCTCGGGCACCCAACGCCGGACGTAGTCGCCCTCCGGGTCGAACTTGCGGCCCTGGAGCACCGGGTTGAACACCCGGTTGTACGGCGATGCGTCGGGCCCGGTACCGGCCACCCACTGCCAGTTGCCGACGTTCTGAGAGACGTCGCCGTCGATCAGCAGGTGACGGAACCAACGCTCGCCTCGACGCCAGTCGACCAACAGGTTCTTCACCAGGAACGAGGCGGTGAGCATCCGCACCCGGTTGTGCATCCAGCCCAGGGCGCGCAACTGCCGCATGCCCGCGTCGACCATCGGGTAGCCGGTGCGGCCCTCCTTCCACGCGTCGAAACCCTCGTCGTCGTCCCGCCAGCGGAGCCCGGCGTAGGTGGCGCGCATCGGTCGGTCGACCAGCGTCGGGGTGGCGTGCAGGAGATGGGCGAACCAGTCCCGCCAGGCGAGCTGGCGCACCACGGCCTCGCGACCGGGAGAACCCTCCCCCACCGCCTCGGCCACCAGCCGGGGAGAGACCGTGCCGAAGCGCAGGTCGGGTGACAGGAGCGAGGTGCCGACCAGATCGGGCCGATCGTGCTCGTCGACGTAGGCGTCGGCCCGCGCCGCGGCGAGGACGAGCCGGGCGCCCGCGCCCCGCTCCCCCGGCTCGGCGGCGTCGCCGTCGTGCTCGTCGAGCAGCGGGTAGGGATCGGGCCGGTCGGGCAGACCCTCACCTGCGTCGTCGACCGGGACCCCGGCCCCAGGCGCGGGCCAGGGCTCCCACGCCGTGCGGGCCCACGCCCGGTGGAACGGGGTGAACACCTGAGACACCGAGCCTGCGGCGGTGAGGATCGAACCGGGCCGGTGCACCACCGTGCCCCACTCCGTCTGCCAGGCGACGCCGGCGTCGTCGAGGGAGGCGGAGACCGCATCGTCGCGGCCGGTGGCGTAGGGGGTGACGTCGGAGTTGGCGAACACGGCCGCGGCAGAGCGGGCGACCGCCTCCTTCGGGACGAGCTCGGTCGGCTTCCCTCTGCGGATGCAGAGCCGTCCTCCTCGGTCGGCGAGGGCGTGGTCGAGGGCGGCGAGGTCACCGAGCAGGCGGGCTGTCCGGAGGGGGCCGGCCCGGCCGAGCAGGGCCGGGTCGAGGACGTAGAGGGCGAGCACCCGACCGTGCTCGGCGGTCGCCCGCGCCCACGCCGGGTTGTCGTCAAGGCGCAGGTCCCGTCGGAACCAGACGATGCCCAGGGCGGCCACGGCGCCACCCTACGGACGCCGCCGGCCCGACCTCGGGTCGAGCCCCGATTCCCGGCTACCCACGAAAGGTGGTTCACCACGCCACGCCGGGCCGCGCCACGTGAACCACCTTGCGAGGGCCTGCCGAAAGGTGGTTCACCACGCCACGCCGGGCCGCGCCACGTGAACCAGCTTTGGGGCTGGGCGGTCGGGGTCAGGCGAGGGGGCGGCCGAAGGGGAGCTCCGCACACCAGGTGGCGAGGAACGCCTCGGCCCGCTCGCAGGCGCCGAGCAGCGGGCCCGCGGGGTGATCCATCACCTCGGCCAGCACGCCGGCCACGGACTCGGCCGCCGCCGCCCGGAGGTCGCCGGCAGGAGCGGTGCCGTCGGTCGGCCAGGCGACCAGGTGCCCGCCGGTGACGACGAAGTCGGGAAGGACCGTGACCCCGGCCCGGCGCAGGTCGGCCAGCGCCTTGGCCGTGACCGGGATGGGGCCCGACGGCACCACCACCGATGCGGTGACCGCTCCGGTCAACTCGTGGTCGAGGACACCTGCCTTGGACCCCACGAACACGACGTCGACGGCGGCGCCGAGCACCGCTCCGGGCGAGCCCTGCTCCCCGTCCAGCACCGTGACCATCTCGGCCCCGTGCTCGAGCCAGCCCGCCTCCAACGCCGCCGGGTCGAGGGGGGCGGAGGCGATGACGGAGCCGGCCGACGTTCCGATCGAGATCACGGACGCACCCCGTTCGGCCAGGGCGCGCACGAGGACGAGGCCCACGCGGTCGACACCCTCGAGCGCGACCGTCCGGCCGTCGAGGGAGCCTCCGACAGCCACGGAGGCGGCCGAGGCGATGCCGGCGGCGCGCAGCTCGTCGCGCTCCGCCCACCACTCGTCCGGTCGCGCATCGCCCGCCTGGAGCCCGGCCAGGTCCTCGAGGCTGAGCCCCCGGCCCGCCTCGAGGGCGAGCCGGCCACCGCTCACCTCCTCCGACAGCTCCGCGGTGAACGCGCCGATGGCCTCCGCCCGCTCGTCGATCCGGGCGTTGATGCCCGCCGACGCACCTGAGGCCATCCGGCCGAAGGCGGCGAACTGGTAGGTCTGGCTCCGCGCCAGCCACGCCGCCCCGTCCACGAGGATCTTCGGGGCCAGTCGCACCACTCCAGCCGCGATCGGGGCGTCGGGGAGGTCCACGACGACGAAGGCGTCGGTCGAGCTCAACTTGCGGGTCGTCACGAGGCCGGATCCTCCCACAGCCCGACGGCCCTCGAGCCGGTACCGTGGCGGATGGCACACCCGCTCGTCTGGAGCGGTGCCCGGATGCCGCCGACAATGACGGGATGGACGAGACCATCGACGTTCTCATCGAGATCCCCCGCGGCAGCCGCAACAAGTACGAGGTCGATCACGCGACCGGACGGATCCGGCTCGACCGCCGCCTGTTCGCGGCGACGACGTACCCGACCGAGTACGGCTTCATCCCCGACACCCTCTCGGAGGACGGTGACCCGCTCGATGTGCTCGTCCTGACCGAGGACCCCACGTTCCCGGGCTGCTGGATCAACGCCCGGCCGGTCGGCGTGATGTGGATGGAGGACGAAGCCGGCCCCGACGCGAAGGTGATCTGCGTCGAGCCCAACGAGCCGCGGTGGAAGGGCGTCAACGACATCGACGACCTCCCCCACGAGATCCTGGCCGAGATCAAGCACTTCTTCGACATCTACAAGGACCTCGAGCCGGAGAAGTTCTCCGTGACGGGCGACTTCAAGGACAAGGCCGCGGCGTGGGACGAGATCCACGCCTCGCTCGCCCGCCACACCGAGGCCCACGGAGACCCCGCGTGAGTCCGGCGGCCGGGCGCGTCGACCTCGTGGTCGTCGGCGGAGGCATCGTCGGGCTGGCCACCGCCCGGGCGCTGCTGCGCGACCGGCCCGGCCTCGACCTCGTGCTGCTCGAGCGCGAGGACACCATCGCCGCCCACCAGAGCGGTCACAACTCCGGCGTGATCCATTCCGGGCTCTACTACAAGCCCGGTTCACAGAAGGCCCTGCTGTGCACCACCGGACGCATGGAGATGGAGGAGTACTGCACGTCCGCCGGGATCCCCTGGGAGCGCTGCGGCAAGGTCGTCGTCGCCTCCGAGCCCGAGGAGGTGGCCGCCCTGGCCGCTCTGGCCGAGCGGGGACGGGCGAACGGCCTCGAGATCGAGGAGCTGTCGGCGGCCGGGCTGGCCGAGCACGAGCCGCACGCCGTCGGGCTGGCGTCGGTCTTCGTCCCCGCCACCGGGGTCGTCGACTACAAGGTCGTCTGTCGACGCCTCGCCGAAGAGGTCGTCGAACGGGGCGGACGCATCCTCACCGGGGTCGGCGTCGAGTCGGCGGTCGACACTGGCGGTGGTGTGGTCGTGCGCTCCGACGCCGGGCTGTGGTGGGCCGATCGGGTCGT
Organism: Acidimicrobiales bacterium; assembly: GCA_036520815.1. Lineage (GTDB taxonomy): Bacteria > Actinomycetota > Acidimicrobiia > Acidimicrobiales > Acidimicrobilacustridaceae > CAMFLJ01. Next base: position 12,225 of record DATDIY010000305.1, on the reverse strand, counting down.
GACCTGCGCCGGCGCCTGGTCCGACCTCGTCACCGAGGCCGGCGGCGAGAAGCCCCACGCCCGCATCCTGCCGTTCCGCGGCGAGTACCTCGAGCTGCGGCCCGATGCCGCCCACCTCGTCAACCACCTGATCTACCCGGTGCCCGATCCGCGGTTCCCTTTCCTCGGGGTGCACTTCACCCGCGGCATCGACGGCGTCGTGCACGCCGGGCCGAACGCCGTCCCCGCCTTCGGCCGCGACGCCTACTCCTGGAAGCGCTTCCGCCCGAAGGACACGGCTCGCTTCGTGATCCGGCCCTCGACGTGGAAGCTGGCGGCGAAGCACTGGCGAACGGGCACCGACGAGATCGTCCGGTCGCTCATGCCGTCGCGCATGGTCGCCGCCCTGCAGCGACTGGTGCCCGAGGTGACCGCCGAGGACCTGGTGTCGGCCGGTTCCGGCGTGCGGGCCCAGGCCATCAACCCCGACGGCACCCTGCTCGACGACTTCGAGATCGTGCGGCGAGGCCGGTGCGTGCACGTGGTCAACGCCCCCTCCCCCGCCGCCACCGCGTCGCTGGCCATCGGAGCCTGGATCGCCCGCGAGGTGGAGGCGGCCGACGGGTCGAACGACGACCCCGAGATCATCCAGGGTGACGGCGAGGCGGCCGCGGCCATGCCCTCCGACGACTAGACCGAGGCCATGTCCACCGGCGGCTCCACCCGGGCGATCCTCGCCGCGCTGTTCGCCAACCTCGGCATCGCCATCGCCAAGTTCATCGGCTTCCTCTTCACCAGTTCGAGCTCGATGCTGGCCGAGAGCGTGCACTCTGTCGCCGACACCGGCAACCAGGCCCTGCTCCTGCTCGGCGGTCGACGCTCGCGTCGCGAGGCGACTCAGCAGCACCCGTTCGGGTTCGGTCGAGAGCGGTTCTTCTGGGCCTTCGTGGTGTCGATCGTGTTGTTCACGCTCGGTTCGGCCTTCGCCCTCTACGAGGGCATCGAGAAGCTGCTGCACCCGCACGAGCTCGAGTCGGCCGAATGGGCGATCGGCATCCTCCTCGTCGCCATCTGCCTGGAGAGCTGGTCGTTCCGTACGGCGGTGAAGGAGGCCCGGCCGCTCAAGGGCAACGCGTCCTGGGTGAGGTTCATCCGGCGCTCGAAGCAGCCCGAGCTGCCGGTCGTGCTGCTCGAGGACGCCGGCGCGCTGATCGGGCTCGTCCTCGCCCTCGCCGCCGTCGGGATGTCGATCATCACGGGGAACGCGGTGTGGGACGGAGTCGGCACGACCTGCATCGGGGTGTTGCTCGGTGCGATCGCCATCGTGCTCGCCATCGAGATGAAGAGCCTGCTCATCGGCGAGGCCGCCAGCGAGGCCGACGAGGCCGCCATCACGGCCGCCATCGTCGGGGCGGACTCGGTTCGCCAGCTCATCGACCTGCGCACCGAGCACATCGGCCCGGAGACGATCCTGGTGGCCGCCAAGGTCCAGTTCGACGACGGCCTGACCATGCGCGAGCTGGCCGACGTGGTCGACGCCCTGGAGGCCCGGGTCCGCGGCGCCGTGCCGGCCGCCGCCCGCATCTTCGTGGAGCCCGACGTGGTGCGTCCGATGACCGCCGCCCAGGTCGTCCCCGAGGAGCCGGGCGCCGGCCACGACCACCACTGACGGCCAACCCGACAAATCCGACCGGCAAGGTCGACATTTGGGCCCGGACTCGTAGGATGGTGTCGTTCACGACCGACGACATCCTGCAATGGAGACATGATCATGGCCATCCGCCTCGGTGACACCGCCCCTGATTTCGAAGCCGACACGACCGAGGGCCACCTCTCCTTCCACGACTGGAAGGGCGACAGCTGGGCGGTCCTGTTCTCCCATCCGAAGGACTTCACGCCGGTGTGCACGACCGAGCTCGGCACCGTCGCCAAGCTCAAGCCGGAGTTCGAGCAGCGCAACGTGAAGGTCATCGGCCTCTCCGTGGACCCGCTCGACTCACACGGCAAGTGGGCCGACGACATCGAGGAGACCCAGGGCGCCGCCCTCAACTTCCCCCTCATCGCCGACTCGGACCGCACCGTCGCCGACCTCTACGACATGATCCATCCGAACGCCAGCGACACCCTGACGGTGCGATCGGTCTTCGTGATCGACGGCGACAACAAGGTCCGCCTCACCCTGACCTACCCGGCGGCCACCGGCCGGAACTTCGACGAGCTGCTCCGGGTCATCGACTCGCTCCAGCTCACCGACGGGTACAAGGTGGCCACGCCGGCGAACTGGAAGGACGGCGACGACGTCATCATCGTCCCCGCCGTGTCCGACGACGATGCCAAGGAGCGCTTCCCCAAGGGCTTCACCACCCTCAAGCCGTACCTCCGGGTGACCCCGCAGCCCAACAAGTGAGCTGAGCCGGCCTGCCGGCACGGGATCTCCGGGTCCCCACGAACTCCCACGGGACGGGCCGAGAGCCCGTCCCGTGGCGCGTCCGGCGTCGTACCCTCGTCCCGGTGAGCAGAACCCCCCGGCTGCGCCCGTGCTGAGGGTCGCCCTGCGCGGGGTGCTCGCCCACAAGGTGCGCCTCGTCGCCACCACCCTGGCGGTCCTGCTCGGCGTGGCGTTCATGACCGGCACCCAGGTGCTGACCTCGAGCGTGAGCGACAGCTTCGACGAGGTCTTCACCAACGTCTACGCCGACATCGACGTGGTCGTGCGCTCGAGCTCGGAGGTGGACACGCCTCTCGGCACGCAGCGGGCCCGGATCGACGAGGCGGTGATCCCTGACGTGGCCGGCGTCGACGGCGTCGCCGCGGCCGAGGGCCAGGTGCGCGGCCAGATCCGGGTGCTCGACAAGACCGGCGAACCGCTCGTGCGGGGGCAGGGGCCGCCGAACGTGGCGCTGAACTGGCTCACCGATCCCGCCCTCGACGGCTGGACGATCGTCGCAGGCGCCGCCCCTGAAGGGCCGACAGAGGTGGTGCTCGACGCCAAGTCGGCGACCGACGCCGGCTACGTCGTCGGTGACCCGGTGCGGATCTCCGTCACGGGCGGCGTCCAACAGCTGACACTCTCCGGTATCGCCCGGTTCCGTGGCCTCGACACATGGGGAGGGCTGCAGGCCGCCCTGTTCGACACGCCCACGGCTCAGGCCCTCGCCGGCGAACCGGGGCGGTTCGACTGGATCTCGGTCGCCGCCGCCGACGGAGTCTCCCAGGAGGAGCTCCGGGAGCGCGTCGCTGCCGTGCTCCCCACAGAGGCCGAGGCCCTCACGGGTGCCGACTTCACCGAGGAGAGCCAGGACGCCTTCCAGCGCCTGATCTCGGTGTTCAGCACCTTCCTGCTGGTCTTCGCCCTGATCGCGCTCTTCGTGGGCTCGTTCATCATCTACAACACCTTCTCGATCATCGTCGCCCAGCGCACGAGAGAGCTCGCCCTGCTCCGGGCGCTGGGCGCCAGCCGTCGCCAGGTCGTCGGTTCGGTGCTGATCGAGGCGCTGCTCGTCGGGTTCGGCGCATCGGTGCTCGGCGTGGTGTGCGGCTTCGTGCTGGCTCTCGGCCTCGACGCCCTGGTCCGCGAGGTGGGCTTCGCCGGACCCGAGACACCTCTCGTGGTGCCACCGATGGTGGTGGTGTCGTCGTTGCTGGTCGGGACGCTGATGACCGTCGCCGCCGCGCTGCTCCCGGCCCGCCGAGCAGCATCCATCGCGCCCGTGGCCGCCATGCGGGACATGGGCATCGAGGACGAGCGGACCTCGCGCTGGCGCGCCGCGATCGGCATCGTGATGCTTCTCACCGGCGTCGCCATCGCCTACGACGGCCTCTTCGTGGTCGACGGGGGCAGCGTGCAGCTGCTCGGCATCGGAGCCCTGCTGGTGTTCCTGTCCTCCAGCGTGCTCGGACCGCTCACCACCCCGCGGTTGACCCGCCTGCTCGGTCGCCCCCTGCCGAGACTCGTCGGCGTCGACGGACGTCTGGCCGTGGCCAACACCCTCCGCAGCCCGCGCCGCACCGCCATCACCGCCTCGGCGCTCACGATCGCCGTCGGGCTGGTGGGCTTCATCGCCGTCACCGCCGCCTCGGTGAAGGCCTCCACCAAGGAGGCGATCGACGACGCCGTCCTGGCCCAGTACGTGGTCACGACCGATGGCTTCGGACCGACCGCCCTCCCCCCGTCGGTGGCCGAGGAGATCGGTGCCCTGCCGTCGGTCGAGGCGGCGGCGGGTATCGGCGGCACGTTCGCCTCCGTCAACGGCGAGCGCCGCCTGGTCGTGGCCGCTGACCCCTCGCAGCTCACCCAGGTCATGGAGTTCACCGACGTCGAAGGATCACTCGCCGCGCTGGACGGTGACGGCCTGGCCCTCTCGAAGGACAGGGCCGAGGCCGACGGCATCACCGTTGGCCAGACGGTGGAAGCGACGTTCCTGGGTGGCGGGACGGAACGGATCACCGTGCAGGCGGTCTACGACACCCGCTTCAGCCTCCGCGGCTCGGGGTTCCTCGTGACCCGGGAGCTGTTCGACCGGATCGTGCCCCTCCCCCTGCAGACCAATCGGTTCGTCTACGTGAAGCTGGCCGATCCCTCTCCTGACGGCATCGCCGCGGCGCGGCCCGACCTCGAGGCGATCGCGGCGGGCGTGCCCGGCGCCGAGCTGCAGGACCTGGCGGAGTTCCGCGAGACCCAGACGGCGCGCGCCGACCAGTTCCTCGTGATCGTCTACGTGCTGCTGGCCCTCGCCCTCGTGATCGCGATCGTCGGGGTCGTCAACACCCTGCTGCTCTCGGTCTTCGAGCGCACGCGGGAGCTGGGGCTGCTCCGCGCCGTCGGCATGGCCCGGACCCAGGTGCGCTCGAGCATCCGCTGGGAGTCGGTGCTGATCAGCCTGGTCGGCACGGGCACCGGGCTGGCGATCGGCCTGGCCTTCGGGTGGGCGCTGGTCCGGGCTCTGGCCGACGACGGCATCACGGTGTTCGCCGTGCCATGGTCCCAGCTCCTGGTCATCATGGCGCTGGCCGCGTTGGCCGGGGTCGCCGCCGCTCTCTATCCGGCCTGGCGCGCCTCGCGCCTCGACGTGCTGGCCGCCATCGCCGCCGACTGACTGGAGCCCCCATGGCCCTCGATCCGACCGCCCTCCCCGCCGCGGCGACGACGTTCCTCACCGAGCGCCACCTGGCGACGCTGACCACGATGCGCCCTGACAACACCCCTCACGTGGTGGCCGTGGGCTTCACCTGGGACCCCGACTCCCAGCTGGTGCGGATCATCACGTTCGCCGGCAGCCGCAAAGCCCGCAACGTGGTGGCCCGCCCCGGCAGCCCGGCGGCGGTGTGCCAGGTCGACGGCGGCCGCTGGCTCACCCTCGAGGGCACCGCCGAGGTGACCTCCGAGCCGGCGGGCGTCGCCGATGGTGTGCGCCGGTACGCCGAGCGCTACCGCCAGCCCGGCGAGCGGGAGGACCGCGTCGTCATCGAGATCGCCGTCACCCGGATCCTGGGTCGTCCCTGAGCCGAGCAGAGGACGGACCGTCGAGGGGCGGGCGGGCGTCGGGCTCGACCCGGGGGCTGTGGGGCAGCACCTCGGGGCGCAGGATGAGGCGGGGGCCGCGGTCCCACGTGAGGTAGTTCCAGGCCCAGTTGGCCAGCACCGAGATGCGGTTGCGGACACCGAGCAGGTACACGAGGTGCAGCCCCAACCAGGCCAGCCAGGCCGGGCCGCCGTGGAGGATCCGCGACCTGCCGCCCGTCCACCGGGCCGCGGGGATCTCGGCGACCGCCGCCCGCCGCCCGATCGTGGCCATGATGCCCTTGTCGTGGTAGCGGAAGGCGGTCCGGGGACGGCCGGCGCGATCGGCGAGGATCTGCTCGGCGACGTGCTCGCCGCCCTGGATGGCGACCTGGGCCAGCTGTGGGAGCCGACCTCCCGCGCCGTCGTCGATGTCGGCGATGTCGCCGACGGCGAACGCTTCGGGATGGTCGGGCACGGCCAGGTCGGCACCCACGACGATGCGACCGCCCCGGCCCTGCTCGGCGCCGAGCACGTCGGCGAGACGCCCGGCCCGCACCCCGGCGGCCCACAGGACGAGGCGGCTGCGCAGGACCTCCCCATCGTCGAGCTCGACGTGGTCGGCGGTGATGCGCCGCACGGCGGTGCCCAGGCGGACCTCGACGCCGCGCCGGACGAGCGTCCTGCGGGCGTAGCGCTGCGACGACGACGAGAACGGGGCGAGGAGCCGGTCGGCCTGTTCCACCAGCACGACCCGGGCCCGGTGGACGTCGAGGTCGTGGAAGTCCTGCTCGAGCACCTTCTCGATCAGCTCGACCAGCGCGCCGGACACCTCGACCCCGGTGGGGCCGCCACCGACGACGACCACGTTCAGCACTCCGTCGTCGATCAGCGTCGGGTCGCTGTCGGCCGCTTCGAACAAGCTGAGCAGGTGGTTCCGGACCCGGACCGCGTCCTCCAGGCTGTAGAGCGGGAACGCGTGCTCCCTGGCCCCGTCGACCCCGAAGTAGTTGGTCGACGAACCAGCAGCCACCACGAGGTGGTCGAACCCGATCGGGCCCTCCGAGGCCAGGTGGATCTGCCCGCAGCCCCAGTCGACGCCAGTGACCTCGTCCTTCCGGAACAGCACGTGGCGCTCCCGCCGGAACAGGCCCCGGACGACGTAGCCGACGTCGGCGGCGTTCAAACCGGCGGTGGCCACCTGGTAGAGCAGTGGCTGGAAGGTGTGGAAGTTGTGGCGGTCGACGATGGTGACGTCGACGTCCTCCCGCTCGAGGCGCTTGGCCGCCGCCAACCCTCCGAACCCGGCGCCGACGATCACGACCTTCGGTCGATCTCCCACCTGCCCATGGTGCCAGGCGGCTCCGGCCACCTGCCTCAGGAATGAGGCGACGCGGCCCCGACGCGAGGACCGGGCTGGCACTGCGGGCACCAGTAGGTGCCGCGCGCCTGGGAGCCGGTGCGGGACCAGGCGATCGGTGTGCCGCAGCGCCGACAGGGTTCCCGCTGGCGGCCGTACACGGCGAGGGTGCCGGGCGGGCCCGCCACCGTGGTCCGGGAGCTGGTGGTGAGGTTGGCTCGTAGCTGGCGGGCGGCGGTCTCGACCATCCGGCGGCGCTCGGCGGGTTCGACCGCACCGATCGGCGTGAGCGGATGGAGGCGAAGAGCGAACAACACCTCGCTCTTGTACACGTTGCCCACGCCACAGCAGATGCGCTGGTCGAGCAGCACGTCGACCACGAGGGTCGACGGGTCGATGGCCCCCATCCGCCGCACCGCCTCGTCGAGGTCGGCATCAGGCGTGCACAGGTCCGGGCCCAGATGGAGGGTGCGCGGTTCGCGGACCAGCTGCACCACCGGCGCCGAGAAGCAGACCGCAACCCAGCCCTCGGGGTCGGCGCCGTCAGCCGCCGATCCCACCTCGACGAGCGCCCGCACCAGGTGCCGGGGCTTGCGCCACCGCTCTCCGGGTCGGTAGAGGTGCCAGCTCCCGGTCATGCGCATGTGGGTCTGCAGCGTCCAACCGTCGTCGAAGTGGACGAGCAGGTGCTTGCCCCGTGCCTCCGCGCCGACGACCACCACGCCGGGCTTCGGCCACGGAGGAGGAACCCGTTGGGCCTCGAACCGCACGATCTCGCGACCGACCAGCGCCGGGGCGAGACGGGCCGCCGCCCGGTGGATGGTGTCGCCCTCGGGCATGGTCGGTGCCTACCCGAAGCCGGGTGCGTTCACCGGCCGCCGAGGACGAGGCCCCGGTAGCCGTCGCGGAACCCGGCGGCCCGCAGCGACTCGGCGTGGGGTGACTCCGCCGCCGGCTCGCCGTCGATGCGGGCGAGCTCCAGACGACGAACCCGTCCGCCCGAGACCAGACCCGCGACCGCCGTGACCCACTGCGGATGGTGAGCGGCGGCGGGGAAGACCACCAGGGAGCGTCCGCCCCGCTCGAGGTAGGCCACCAACTCGCCGGCGATGAGCACGACCAGCGCGCCCGCCGACCGAGCGGGGCGGCCGTTGGACTCCGGCCAGGGCAGGGCGGCACCGAACGGCTGAGCCGGATCGGTGGCGGCCAGGACGACGATGTCGTCGCGCTCGGGATCGGGCTCGCGCACGGCCCGGAGCCGGTCGACCGCTCCCGGCAGGGCGAACTGCGCCCCGCCGAGCCCGGCGACGAAGTACCCCCGACGGACCTGGCCGCGCTCCTCCAGCGCCTTCAGCACCGGGTAGACGGCGGCGAACCCGCCCTCGACGCCCTCGCCGAGCACGGCCTCGCGGGTCAGTACGCCGTACCGTTCGAGCAGCTGGAGGGCGGCGGCGTGGGCCGCTTCGGTCGGGGTGGGCCGGGGCTCGAGCAGCGGTGCCACCAGCGACCACCGCCCGGCGGCGGACGGCGGACCGAGGCGGGACAGCGAACCGACCGACGGGCGCCCGAGGTTGGGACGCCGGCCGACCGAGCGCGACGCCGCGGCCCGTCCGGGCGCGTTGGCCCGGGGCCCGGTGGAACGGCGAGACCCCGCCTTGCGGCGACCACCCGACGCGACCAGTGACCGCAGGGGCGCCATGGAGTCGTTGGTCACGAGCCCCGCCCACACCAGCGACCACAGGGCCTCGAGCACCCCGGCGTCGTCGTAGGGGGCGCCGGCCTCGTGGACCGCCGCGACCAGCTCCGGCCAGAACGAGGCGCCTCGCTCCACGAGGTGGTGGTGGAGAGCGGCGGCGACGGGATCGGACAGGACCTCGGTGACCTGCTCCTCGCCGGGCGGCGTCACCAGCAGACCGACCTGATCGCGGAACAGGAGCCGGACCCGGCCGTCGCCCACCCCGAGCCCGCCGGCCCCGACCCAGACCAGCTCCCCAGCCGTGCACAGCGCGTCGAGGTCGGCCGATCGGTAGTCGGCCACCCGACCGGGGAGCACGTCGGTCTCGAGGACGGAGGCGGGCAGAGCCAGGCCCTGCAGGGACCCGATGGCCTCCACGACCGCGTCGAGCCCCCGCGAGGGCGAGCCCACGTTCTGCCACGCCGGCAGGAAGCGGGCCAGCGCGTCGCCCTCGACCGGTTCGACCTCGCGCCGCAGGGCGGCGAGGGAGCGGCGCCGGAGCTGGCGCAGGACGTCGTCGTCGCACCACTCCCGCTCGATCCCGTCGGGCCGGAACTCACCGCGCACGATGCGACCGTCGGCCTCGAGCACCTCGAGAGCGGGTACGACGCGGTCGACGCCGACGCCGTAGCGCGCCGCGACCTGCCCGGTCACGAAGGGCCCGTGGGTGCGGGCGAAGCGGGTGACGAGGTCGGCCAGCGGCGCCGGCACCGGATCGGTGAACACCGCGGGAAGGCCCGGCGGCAGCGCCACCCCGAGGGCGTCGCGGAGCCGGGCGGCGTCCTCGGCGGCGGCGAAGCGCTCCTCGCCCGCCACGCTCACCGCGATCGCCCGACGCTCGCGCACCAGCTGGTCGAGCCACTCCCCCACCCGCGACGGCGAGTCGTGCTCGGCGCCCGTGTCGGTGCGGGCCTCGACCTCCCATCGGCTCAGTGGACCGAGGACGCGGAGCAGGTCGTGGACCTCGTCGACGTCGCGGGCCCGGCGGCCGTCGGCCAACCGCTGGAGCTCGAGCTCGAGGTCGGCCAGCACCGACGGGTCGACCAGCTCCCGCAGCTCTTCGGCGCCGAGCAGCTCGCGCAACAGCTCCCGGTCGAGGGCGAGGGCGGCGGCCCGGCGTTCGGCGACCGGGGCGTCGCCTTCGTACATGTAGACGGCGATCCACCCGAACAGCAGCGACTGGGCGAACGGCGAAGCCCGGAGCGTGTCGACCGGGACGATCTTCACCCGGCGGGCCCGCACGTCGGTGAGGACCTCCCGCAGCGCGGGCAGGTCGAACACGTCGTTGAGGCATTCCCGCGTGGTCTCCAGCAGGATCGGGAAGTCGGGATAGCGGACGGCGACGCTCAGCAGGTCGGCCGCCTTCTGGCGCTGCTGCCACAAGGGGGTGCGCTTGTCGGGCCGGCGCCGGGGCAGCAGGAGGGCCCGGCCGGCGCACTCCCGGAAGCGCCCGGCGAACATCGCCGTGTTGGGCAGCTGCGAGATCACCAGCTCGTCGATCTCGGTCGGGTCGATCGTCAGCTCCTCGACCGGGAACGAGTCGATGGCCTCGGGCAGACGCATGACGATGCCGTCGTCGCTCCACAGCATCTCGACCTCGACGCCCCACCGCTCGCTCAGCCGGGCCTGCAGGGCCATCCCCCACGGGGCGTGGACCTGGGCGCCGAACGGCGTGTGGATGCACACCCGCCAGTCGCCGATCTCGTCACGGAAGCGCTCTACGACGATGGTGCGGTCGTCGGGCACGATGCCGCCGCATGCCTCGGCCTGCTCGTCGAGGTAGGCGAGCAGGTTCTGGGCGGCGAGTGGGTCGAGGTCGTGACGGTGCTGCAGCAGCTCCATGGCCTCGGCCACCGGCTCGACCCGGATGGTGCGGACGAACTCTCCGAGGGCCCGGCCCAGCTCGAGGGGGCGGCCGGGACCGTCGCCGCGCCAGAACGGCATCTTCCCCGGCTGGCCAGGGGCCGGCGTGACCACCACCCGCTCGTGGGTGATGTCCTCGATCCGCCAGGTGGAGGCGCCGAGGAGGAACGTCTCGCCCGGGCGGCTCTCGTAGACCATCTCCTCGTCGAGCTCACCGACCCGGGTGCCGTCGGGGAGGAAGACCCCGAACAGGCCTCGGTCGACGATCGTCCCTCCGGAGGTGACGGCCAGCCGTTGGGCTCCGGCCCGGGCCCGGACGACACCGTCGATGCGGTCCCAGACGATGCGGGGGCGGAGCTCGCCGAACTCTTCGCTCGGATAGCGGCCGGCGAGGAGGTCGAGGACGTTGGCCAACACCTCGTCGGTCAGCTCGGCGTAGTTGGCCGAGGAACGAACGAGGGCGGTGAGCTCGTCGACCGGCCAGTCGTCCATGGCCACCATGGCCACGATCTGCTGGGCCAGCACGTCGACCGGGTTGCGCGGATAGCGGGTGTGCTCGATGAGCCCCTGCTTCATGCGATCGACCACCACCGCGGCCTCGACCAGGTCGTTGCGGTGCTTGGGGAAGAGCTTCCCCTTGCTCGGCTCGCCCACCTGGTGGCCGGCCCGACCGATGCGCTGCAGTCCCCGGCTGACCGCGCCCGGCGACTCCACCTGGATGACGAGGTCGACGGCCCCCATGTCGATGCCCAGCTCCAGCGACGAGGTGGCGACCAGCCCCTTGAGCTCCCCCCGTTTGAGCTGGTCCTCGATCAGCAGGCGGCGTTCGCGGCTGAGCGAACCGTGGTGGGCCATCACCAGCTCCCGGCCGGGTTCGGCCGCGGTGCCGTTGTTCTCCCCGCCCCGGCTCTCCCCGTCGAGGTGGAGCTCGTTGAGCCGGGTGGCGAGGCGCTCGGCCAGGCGACGGGCGTTCACGAAGATGATCGTCGAGCGGTGCTCCTGCACCAGCTCGAGCAGCCGAGGGTGCAACGACGGCCAGATCGAGCGACGAGGCGCCGCCGCCGAGGCCGGCCCGCTGACCGGCTCCTCGATGACCTCGCCCAACGCGCCCATGTCCTCGACCGGCACCACCACCTCGATGTCGAGGGGCTTGCGCACGCCGGCGTCGACGATGGTGACCGGGCGGGGCGCGCGGCTGGCGGCATCGTGACCGCCGAGGAACCGGGCGATCTCGTCGAGCGGCCGCTGGGTGGCCGACAGCCCGATGCGCTGCACGGGCCGGTCGGTGATGGCATCGAGCCGCTCGAGGCTGAGCGAGAGGTGCGCACCACGCTTCGTGGGGGCGAGGGCATGGATCTCGTCGACGATCACGGCCTCGACTCCCCGCAGGTTCTCCCGGGCCTGCGAGGTGAGCATCAGGTAGAGCGACTCGGGCGTGGTGATGAGCAGGTCGGGCGGATTGCGCAGCATCCGCCGGCGCTCGTCGGCCGGTGTGTCGCCCGTGCGCATGCCCACGACCGGAGGGTGGAACGGCACGCCCAGCCGTTCGGCCGCCAGCGCGATGCCGGCGAGCGGGCTGCGCAGGTTCTTCTCGATGTCGACGGCGAGCGCTCGCAGAGGGGAGATGTAGAGGAGTCGGGTCCGTTGCTCCTTGGGCTCAGGCGGCGGAGAGGAGACCAATCGGTCGAGCCCCCAGAGGAAGGCGGCGAGGGTCTTGCCCGAGCCCGTCGGGGCGAGCACGAGGGTGTGTTCACCCGACGCGATGGCCGGCCAGCCCTTGGACTGGGG
>DATDIY010000304.1:0-12246 GCA_036520815.1 Acidimicrobiales bacterium | reverse complement strand
CACGAGCACCCGACGATCCGGCCCGTGCTGGTGCGCCAGGAGTCGCTCGGCTCCTACATGGCGGAGGCCCACGGACGTCTCACCGGGCGTCCGGTGGTCGTGATGGGCCAGGGCGAGTGGATGGTGGGCAACGCCGGACAGGGGTACCTGGAGTCGCTCCTCGGTTCGGCCCCGATGATCATCCTCACCGAGATGAGCGACGGCGGACCGCTCTCCCATCACGGTCCCTACCAGGGCGGATCGGGCGACTTCGGGGCGTGGGACGCCAAGAAGGCGCTGGAGGGCGTGACCAAGCGGGTCATGGTCAGCCGCCACCCCGCCCAGGCCGTGCAGCACGTGCAGCTCGCCATCAAGCACGCCACCACCGGCGACCCCGGCCCGGTCGCGGTGGTCTTCGACAGCGCCTCGCTGGTCGGCCAGGTCGGCCCCGACTCGGTGCCGCGCCTCTACCGCTCGCCGGGCTACCTCAACGCCGCCCCTCCCGCGCCGGAACCCGACGACGTGTCGTTCGCACTCGAGGCGCTGCGCACGGCGGAGCGCCCGGTGATCGTCGCCGGCAACGGCGTCCGCGTCGGCGGCGCCGCCGAGCTGCTCGGCGAGGTCGCCGCCCTGCTCGACGTCCCGGTCGTCACGACGGCGTCGGGCAAGGGTGTCGTCAGCGAGCTCGCGCCCTACGCCGCGGGGGTGATCGGCGCCTTCGGTCGTCCCTCGGCCAACGACCTGTTGGGCGACGCCGATGTGGTGTTGGCCATCGGCACCAAGCTCGGTCCCATGGACACGATCGACGAGCACCGGGCGTTGCTCGATCCGTCCCGTCAGCTGCTCGTCCACGTCGACGTCGATCCGCTGATCGTCGGGTGGACCACGCCCGCCGGCCGGGCGATCGTGGCTGACGCGAGCCGCTTCCTCGAGCAGGTGGCCAAGCACCACGACGGCGGCGGGCAACGGCGCAGTGCCGGGGTGGTCGACCGGGTGGTGCGCGACGACCGCTCCGATCCGGCGTTCAGCTCCGACGAGGTGCCGTTCACGCCGCAGCGCACGATCAGCCTGCTGGGTGAGGCCCTGCCCGCCGACGCCATCGTCGCTGCCGATGCCGGCGAGAACCGCCTCTTCATGATGCGCTGGTTCCAGGGCAAGCGGCCCGGTGGCTACCTCCAGCCGGCCGCCGGTGGCGGCATGGGCCACGCCGTGCCGGCCGCCCTCGGGGCGAAGCTCGCCTTCCCCGACGCGCCGGTGGTCGCGGTGAGCGGCGACGGCGGGTTCGCCATGTCGATGCACGGCCTCATGACCGCGCTCGAGGAGAACCTCCCGATCGGCGTCGTCGTGTTGAACAACAGCATGCTCGGGTGGGTGTACCACGGCATGGGCCGGCGGATCGTCGCCGCCGAGCTCGACACCTACGACCTCGCCGGTGTCGCCCGGTCCCTCGGTTGCGACGGGGTGCGACCGGAGTCGATCGACGAGCTCCGCGCCGCGCTGGCCCGGCTCTCCAGCCTCGAGCGCCCGCTGGTGATCGACGTGCCGACCGGGGTCGCCACCTCGTTCAAGGACGTGCTCGACCCGATCGACAAACGTCGCCAGGACACCGGCTACTGAGCCGGCCCGGCGCGTCCGTCTGAGGTCTGTCCGACGGCGGCGGGCACCCCGTACGCTGTACGTGGAAGCGGGCCCGCACGCGTGGCCCACTGCTCTGGCACGGCTCCGGGGGGAGTCGGGCGGATTGGGGACACTGCCATGGACGAGAAGGTCGTCATCGTTTCGTGTGATTCGCACGCGGGCGTGCCGAAGGAGCTCTGGAAGGAGTACCTCCCCGAGCGCTTCCACGACCTGCTGCCGCAGCTCCGCCAGGACAACGTCGTCTACCCGATGGCGATCTACCTGATCACGGCCCGGAACGGTGCCGAGGGTCTCGAGGAGCACCAGATCGCTCATCAAGAGGACTGGCACGGTCTCCACGACCCCGTCATCCGGCTGGCCGACATGGATCGCGAAGGCGTGGCCGCCGAGCTGATCTACCTCGGCGACTCCCGTCTCGGCGACATGTTCCACAACGTGTCGGGTCGCGACTACGGGCTCGAGGCCTGGGAGGCCGGCGCCAAGGGCTGGAACCGCTGGGCGGCCGACGCCTTCGGCTTCGCCATGGACCGCTTCCTCGTCACCGGGGCCATCGGGCCGTGCGTCGACATGGACGCCACCGTGGCCGAGCTCCACTGGATCGCCGACCACGACTTCACCGCCATGTACCTGCCCGGCTACATGAAGCACGCCGACATGCCGCCCCTCTACGACCCCTACTGGGAGCCGTTCTGGACGGCGTGCGAGGAGCGCGGCACGGCCGTGGTCGTGCACGCCGGGTACGGCACCCAGATCGGTGGCGCCTTCCCGCAGATCGAGAAGATGTACAACGACGTCGCCGCGGTCTCGCCCAGCGAGGAGCGCGACGACATGCTCGCTCACGCCGATGCCATCGATCAGTCGTCGCTCGACTTCTTCTTCGAGTTCCTCAACAAGAACATCGACTCCCGTCAGCCGCTCTGGCAGATGACGTTGGGTGGCGTGTTCGACCGCCACCCGAACCTCAAGCTGATGCTCAGCGAGATCCGCCTCGACTGGATCCCGGCGGCTCTGGCCCACCTCGACAAGATCTTCGAGGAGAACCGGGGGGTCGTGCCGGCCAAGCGCAAGCCCAGCGAGTACTGGCAGACCAACTGCCTCGCCGGCGCCTCGTTCATCCACAAGGCCGAGGTCGAGAAGCGCCACGAGGTCGGCATCGACACGATCCTGTTCGGGCGTGACTTCCCGCACCCGGAGAGCACGTGGCCGCACACCAAGGAGTGGCTGCGCGACGCCTTCGCCGGTGTGCCCGAGGACGAAGCCAAGAAGATGGTCGGCCTCAACGGCGTGCGCTTCTTCGACCTCGACGGCGACCGACTGGCCGACATCGCCAAGCGCATCGGGCCCACCATCGAGGAGCTCGTGGGCGGCGGGGAGGTCCGGCCCGAGCTGCTCGAGAACTTCGGCCTCCGCGGCGGCTACTACAAGCCCTGGGAGGGCGACGACCGGGTGCCGTTGCTCGACGAGGCGCTCAAGCCGGACCTGGCCGAGATGGGCCGCCGGGCCTGACCTCTGTCCAACTGGGGACGCGAAGGACCTGACGACCAGCTCGTGAGCGTCGTCGCCGTCGTGGTCAGGCGATGCCGAGCAGCTCGGCCGAGTTGTCGCGCATGACCTTGCGCACGTCGTCGGGGGCGGCGCGCTTCATGAGGTCGGCGAAGTGGGCCGGCTCGGCCATGCCCTCGGGGTGGGGGTAGTCGGAGCCGAACAGCACCCGGTCGGCACCGATCACGTCGATGACCGCGTCGACGTCGTCCTCGGGGTAGGGCGCCACCCAGACGTGCTGCTTGAAGGTGTCGCTGGGCCGACCGACGGGTCGCCCGCCGATCCAGGGGCCGTAGCGGCCGAGGCCCTTCTTCTTGTCGAGCAGGCGCAGCAGGTACGGCACCCAGTCCGAGCCGTTCTCGATGCTGAGGACCTTGAGGTTCGGGAACCGGCCGAACAGGTTGCCGTAGATGAACTGGCCGATCGTCTCCATGATGGGGCGGTCGCTGTGGTTGAACGCCCACTGGAAGGCGCTCATCTCGCGCACCGGCGGGTAGGGGATCTCGCCCCAGGCGGCCGACGTCTCGGGGTAGAGGCTGTCACCGAGGTGCAGGACCAGCGCCACGCCGGACTCGTCGAGGCGGCTCCAGAACGGGTCGTAGATCGGGTCGGCGGGGGAGCGCATGCTGCCGGTGGGCCCCGGCGGGACGGCGACGACCTTGGCGCCGAGGGCCAGCACCCGGTCGAGCTCGGCCACCGCCCGGTCGGGGTCGAGCAGCGAGATCAGCGGCGGGGAGAAGATGCGTCCGTCGGCGCCGTAGCCCCAGTCCTCCTCGAGCCAGCGGTTGAACGCGGTCAGGTTGGCGTACATCTGCTCGACGTCGTCGAGCATCAGCGCCGTGACCGACACCCCGAACGACGGGAGCATGATCGTGGCCTCGATGCCCTGCTCGTCCATCAGCACCAGGCGCTCGTCGCGGTTCTGGAACGCCGGGAGCATGTTCTCCTTCGAGTAGAAGTCGGCCCACTTCACCTCGGCGTTGGCGTCCTTGGCTCGCAGCACCGTCAGGAGCGAGCCGGGAGGGTTGGTGCGGTCGAACTTGGGGTCGAAGAAGGTGTACGGCTCGGAGCCGATCATCACCGTCCAGCCCTCGTCGTCGCGCTTGGTGGCGGTGATCGCCTTGTCGCGGTACGCCGACTCGATGTGCCGGGAGAAGCAGTCCGGGGGCTCGTAGTAGTGGTTGTCGGCGTCGACCACCGCATAGTCGAGTCCGTTGACGATCGTCGTCATCGCTGCTCCTTCCGTCGAGCGCGGGCGGGGCGGGAGCCCGTCAGCCGTGTTTGTACAGCGTATAGGACGGGCGCCTCCGTCACCATCCTGCCCGGATCGGCGTCGATCCGCCCTACCGGCGTCCAGGTGACGAGACCTCAGCGGCCGGAACCATTCCCGGATCGGGGCTCGGCACGGCGTTAGCGTCGCCGCGACAGACCGTGGGCAACGGGAGGCAACGGTGGGGACGACGGAATCGGTGCCGGACGCGGGTGGCAAGGGGAAGTACCTCGTGCTCGCCGCCATGATCTTCGCCGTGTCGATGACCTTCATCGACATGACGATCGTGTCGATCGCGGTGCCCGAGCTGCAGCAGGACCTGCACCTCTCCTCGACCGGCGTGCAGTGGGTGGTGAACGCCTACCTCCTCTCGCTCGCCGCCCTCTTCGCCTTCGGCGGCCGGGTCGGCGACGTCCTCGGCCACAAGCGCATGGTGCTGGTCGGCGTGGTGGTGTTCGCGTCCGCGTCCGCCATGTGCGGTCTGACGCCGATCGGCGGCGCCGCCGAGGCGTGGATCATCACCTTCCGGGCCGTGCAGGGCTTCGGCGCGGCACTCATGTTCCCGGCCGCCCTGGCCATCGTGGTGAGCAGCTTCCCGTTCGCCGAGCGGGGCCGGGCCATGGCCGTGTTCTTCGCCGTCGCCGGCGGCCTCACCGCGGTGGGCCCGCTCCTCGGTGGCGTGCTCAGCGAGTGGACGTGGCGCTCGATCTTCTGGGTGAACATCCCGGTCGCCGTCGTCGCCGTGATCCTCACCCTGAAGTCGAAGCCGGTCGACGTCTACAAACGGGAGCGGATCGACCTCGTGGGCCTGGTGCTGATCGTGGCCGGCATGGGCCTGGCGATCCTCGGCCTGCAGCAGTCGAGCGACTGGGGCTGGGACAACCCGCTCACGTGGGCCTGCATCGTCGTCGGACTCCTGCTGCTCGTCGTGTTCTTCGTCGTGGAGAGCCGCATCGAGGTGCCCCTCGTCAAGGTGGGCATCTTCAAGGTGCGGGCGTTCTTCGTGGAGAACCTCGTGCTGTTCGTTTCGATGATCGTGTTCATCCCGATCTTCTTCTTCGCCAGCATGTACGCCCAGATCGCGCTGGGCATGTCGGCGTCGAGCGCCGGCCTCTACCTCCTGACCTTCTTCGCCGGGTTCGCCCCGGCGGCCCAGGTCGGCGGTCGCATCCTCGACCAGCGCGGGGCCAAGCCGGCCGTGGTGCTCGGCGCGGTGGTGAGCGCGGTCGGCTTCTACCTCTGGGCGGGCAAGGCCACCGACCTCTCCGGCGGTCTCGGCGCCCAGTGGTGGACGATCGTGATCGCCGGTGCCGGCCTGGGCCTGCTCGTCGGGCCGTCCAACACCGACGCCATCAACCGCGCCTCCGACACGAGCTACGGCGAGGCCACCGGCGTCACCCAGACCGTCCGCAACTTCGGTGCCGCCCTCGGCATGGCGGTGCTCGGCAGCATCCTGATCGCCGCCAACCGTTCGAACATCGAGTCCACCCTCGGCGGCTTCGGGGTGCCCAAGGCCACGGCGGACCAGGTCGCCCAGTCGTTGTCGCAGAGCGGGGGCGCCAGCAGCGGGAGCTTCAGCAGCCAGGTGCCGGCGGGCGAGCAGCAGAAGCTCTTCGAGGCGGTGCAGGGGGACTTCGCCCAGTCGATCCAGCTGATCCTCTACTGCATGGCCGGCGTGATGGCGGTGGCTGCGGTCATCGCCCTGGTCGGCCTGCAGCGGGGCAAGCAGGAAGCACCCGTCGAGGACCCGGGAGCGTCCCCCGCCCCTGCTGCTCCCGCCTGAGCGACGGTCAGCTCACCGCGGTCAGTCGAACCGAGGCGCCCTCGACGCTGAGGGTGACGGTCTGTCCGTTGCTCAGATCGCACGTGAACTCGTCGCCGTCCTGCATCACCAGGGGTGACTGCGGGAGGGTGCAGGCGGTGACCGTGAGGCCCTCGATGCGCTGGTCGACGAGGGCCTGGGCCGGGTCGAGGGCGAGCTCCTCGTCGAGGACGTTGGTGTCCGACACGGCGTTGTCGATGGTCGCCGTACCGTCGTCGTTGATCGCCCCGGTGACGGTGGCGACCAGCGTGCGGTCGGTGCCTCGGAAGCCCACCGTGCAGCTGGTGGTGAACGCGCCGCTGCCGGTGGCGACCTTCTCGCAGGTGGCCCCGGTGACGGTGACGTCGAGGCCCTGGTCGGCGTAGTTGCGCTCGAGGGCCACGGGCAGGTTCTGCTCGACCTCGCGGGTGTGGTCGGTGTCGTCGCCCCCGAGGCTGAGGGCCACCAGGGCCACGATGCCCACCACGGCGACCACGCCGATCACCGCCAACGCCACCCACAGGCCCCGACGACTCTCCCCGGCGGACGGGGGAGAGGACGGTGGCGACAGGGACGGGTCGGCGCGGGAGCCCGTTCCGCGGAGCGGATCGAACGGTCTGGCCGACTCCGAGGTGACCGCGTTCCACGCCGGTGCCCGGTCCTGGGTCCACGCCGTGCCGTCCCAGTAGCGCTTGGACCCCGCGTCCTCCGGGTCGTCGTACCAACCTGCGGGGTTCCCGTCCATGGACCGCATCCTAGGAAGGCGGCGCCGCGGCGGGGCCGGCGATCGCTCCGCCGGCGACGGTGCACCGGAGGGTTCGGGATCAGTCGAGGGCGCGCCGCAGCGGCCGTTCGGCCGCCCCCCACCACCGCTCCAGCACCGGGGCGAGGTCGTCGAGCTCCGACTCGAGCAGGTAGAGACCCCGCGTCGGCATGCTGGCGCCCAGTTCGACGAGGACCGGCCGCAGGTGCGTCTCGACGGCGAGGGCGTGGCCCGGCGCGGCGCCCACCATGACCGGGATGGTCGTCACTCCACCGAGCTCGTCGGCGCCGATCTGGTCGAGGAAGAGTTTGAGCAGACCCGTGTAGGTGGCCTTGTAGGTCGGCGACGCGATCACGAGCAGGTCGGCCTCCATGGCCAGGGCCACGGCGGCGGCAACATCAGGATCGCCCCACGCCAGAAGGCCGGCGCCGAGGTCGGCCAGCTCGATCACGTCGTTCGACCCTGGCGCGGCGCCGAGGCGATGGGCGACGAAGGCGGCCACCTCGCCGGCCGCGTGGGAGGTGCGCGAGCGCGCCCTCGGATTGCCCACGACGGTGCAGATCCGGTCGATCACGGTCCCTCCCGCTCGCTGTCGGCGTTCTCCAAGGGTGCCGTCAGGTGCCTCGCAGCTCCCAGCGGTTGCCGGCCGGATCGAAGCAGAACACCATGCGCATGCCCTGCTGCTCACTGGCGTCGTAGTCGGCGCCGGACGCGTCGAGACGGCCCCGGATGTCGTCGAGCTCGTCGCCGACCACCAGCGCGGTGTGGGCCCGGGCAGCGGGACGGTGGTCGGGGTCGCGGCTGAGATGCACCTGGGTGCCGTCGTCGGCGTCGAACCACGCCGCCCCGAACCGCTGGGCCTCCGGTGGCGGCTCGACCTGCTGGTAGCCCAGGACGTCGACGAGGAACTCGGCCTCGTCCTTCATCAGTTCGGGAGGTACGCCCAGGTTCACGTGGTGGATGCGTCGCATGCCTCGTCCCCTCCCCGCTGTCGCGCCGAACGGCCGACAGGTGTCTCCAGCGATGATGCCAGTGCCCGTCGACGGCGGCCACCCGATCGGCCTCGTCGTCGAGCAGCCCCTGCAGCGCGGGCCTCGCCACCGTCAGAGGGACGGGGGTAGCGTCCGCGACGGCGGGGCGGCTGGCCAGGCGGCCGGCGGACGAGCCCGGTTCCGTCCCCTCCTCGGACCCCATCCTGAAGGAGAGCGAACCATGCGCAAGATGCCTCGCGTCATGAGCATCACGTCGATCGTCGTCGGCGTCGTGGCCGTCATCATCGGCGTCGGTGTGTACCTGATGGTGCACTTCGAGCTGGCCGACCAGAAGATCACGGTGTCCCAGGACGCGCCGTTCCTCGCCGGCGACGAGGTCGACGGTCCGTTCTCCGCCTACGCCGAGGCAATGGCCATCAACGACCACGCCAAGGAGGCCGGTGGAGGAAGGACCTACGCCGAGATCCCCCAGGACGACCCGACCCGCGAGACGGTCATGACCGCGGACTTCCTGCAGGCGTCGCTGTTCACCTCGGTGGTGGCCTTCGGTGTCGCTGCGCTCGTCATCGCCCTCGGGGTGGTGATGGTGCTGTTCGGGTTCACCTTCATGGAGCTCGACCGCCGGACCCGCAAGGGCAACCTCCCGGCCGCGCCGGTCGAGTTCGTCACCCCCGAGTCCAACTGAGAACGGCGCCGTTCAGGCCGAGTTCTCCCTGCTCAGCGCCTCCGGCGAGGCCTGACACGGCGTTTGTGCTGGACACCGCCCGATGACAAGGTCGTCAGACGACTGGCGCGCACCGGCTGGGTCCGGACGGGGACCAGGAACAGCGCCACCGGGAGACAGGGCCGAAGCGATGAGCACCGACAGCTCCAACGACGCCTTCGTGTACGAGGACCCGGAGGAGAGCCGTGCCCTACGGTCCCGGCTCCGAGGCCTGATCGCCGACAACCTCCCGCCGGGATGGCTGGGGCCGTTCACCAACGACCCGGCGGACCTCGACATCAGCAACCGGTTCTGCGAGCTGCTCGCCTCCGAGGGCCTCCTGGTGACCGACTGGCCCAAGGAGTACGGCGGCCAGGACTTCGATCTGGCCTCTTCGGTGGTCGTGCGTGAGGAGATGTGGGCCCACTTCGAGCCCCGCGGTGGTCAGTACTACGGCCCGAACTGGCTCGGCCCGTCGATCTTCCACTACGGCACGCAGGAGCAGAAGGACCTCCACCTCCCCGAGATCGCTCGGGGCCACGGCTTGTGGTGCCAGGGGTTCAGCGAGCCCGACGCCGGCTCCGACCTGGCCAACATGGCGACCAAGGCCGTGCCCGACGGCGACGGCTTCCGGATCAGTGGTCAGAAGACATGGACATCGTGGGCGCTGTGGGCCGAGTGGTGCTACCTGCTCGCTCGCGTCGAGGGCTTCGGTGACGGCACGAGCAAGAAGGAAGGCATCACCGTCTTCCTGATCCCGATGGACCGCGAGGGCATCACCGTCCGGGGCCTCGACGGCATCCCCGGGCCTCACCACCTCAACGAGGTGTTCCTCGACGAGGTGTGGGCCGATCGCTCCGAGGTGCTCGGCGAGCTCGGCGCCGGCTGGCAGGTCATCCGCGACGCCCTCTCCAACGAGCGGGTCGGCATCGCCCGCTACGCCCGCGACGACCGGCTCCTGGCCATGGCCCTGGCCGACGAGGAGTTCCGCACCGCGCTCCCGGCCCGGCGGTGGGTCGAGGCCCGCGTGCGCAACCGCATGTCCCGGCTCATGTGCCGGCGGGCGCTGTGGTTCCAGCGCGACGGCGGCTCCCACGACTTCATCGTCTCGGCCGCCCGGATGATCACGACGCGGTCCAACCTGCTCGTCTCCGACACCATCGCCGAAGCGGTGGGCGACCACTTCTTCGAGGGTCGCCACACGCCCGACCCCGCCCTGCTCGGTGCCGCCGAGTTCTTCTGGCGCTACATGCAGGCCGGCACCGTGGCGTCGGGCACCACCGAGATGCTCCAGCGCGGGTTGTCGAGGGCGCTGTTCTCCGGCGAGCGCATCCGGGTCACCGAGGACGTGGAGGAGATCCGCTCCTCGATCGACCGGCTCGCCGCCGCCCACAACGGGGCCGACGCCGCCCGCCACGCCATCGACGACCCCTCGCTCCGCACCGCCCTCGTCGCCCCCCTCGAGGGGATCATCGAGGGCCTCGACCCGCGCGACGGCTACTTCGAGGCGCTGGCCGCCGCCGAGGTCTGCCGCGGTGCCGGCCATGCCGTGCTCCCGCTGCCGGTGGAGGCCATGCTGCTGCGCCGGGCCAGCGGGCGTCCGCTGGTCCAGCTCTCGTCGCACGGCCGCTTCGAGCACGGCGACCTGTTCGAGGCCTGGGACGCGGCCGACGCCGACGGTTCGGTGCACGTCGTCGAGGCGGTGGGCGATCGCGTCGGCTCCAAGGTGGGCCCGTTCGTGAACCTCGAGGCTCCTCGGACGGTGGGCGACTCCGATCCGCTGAGCACCACCGAGCGGGCGCTGTTGCAGATCCTCCCCTCGTGGTACCTGCTGGGCGCCGCCGAGAAGGCGCTCGACCTGGCCGCCGTCTACGCCACCGAGCGGGTGCAGTTCGGTTCGCCCATCTCGAAGTACCAGGGCGTGGCCTTCCCCCTCGCCGACGCCGCCGCCGAGCTCCAGGCCCTCTACGAGCTGGCCCTCCTCGCGGTGCACAGCCTGCACGGCTCGCCGGAGACCGCCCTCGTCGACGCCCTCGCCCTGCGGTGGGCGGCGCTCGACGTCGTCCGGAAGGTGCTGCGCATCGCTCACCAGGTGCTCGGTGCGGTCGGGATGTGCGACGAGCACGACCTGACCATCATCACCCTCACCCTGCAGGCCCGGCTCCGGCTGCCTACCGATCTGGAGGCCTCGACCGCCGCGCTGGCCGTCGCCATCGACGAGCACGGCTTCGACAGCATCTTCACGCCTGTGGGTGGCGCGGCCACTGCCTGATCGGGCCGAGCCCGCCTCGGCATGGCGGAAAACGTCAGAAGGTAGGGTCGATCCATGGACTTCGGACTGCACCTCGGCACGATCAACCCGAAGGGCTGGCTGACGAGCGCGGAGGAGGCCGACCGGCTCGGCTTCGAGTCGCTGTGGGTGCCGGAGCACGTCGTCGTGCCCCTCACCGCCGCCGGCAGCCCCCACGCCGGGAGCGACCACCCTCCGATCCCGTCGAACATCCCGATCTACGACGTGTTCGCCGTGCTCGGCATGATCGCGGCGCGCACCGAGCGCATCAACCTCGGCACCAACGTCTACAACATCGGTCTGCGCCACCCCTTCATGACGGCGCGGGCCGCCACCACGGTCGACGTCTTCTCCGGCGGCCGGATGCTGCTCGGCATCGGGTCGAGCTGGCTGGAGGCGGAGTGGGACGCCATCGGCCTCGACTTCGCCACCCGCGGCCGGCGCGTCGACGAGGCCATCGACGTCT
This sequence comes from Acidimicrobiales bacterium, assembly GCA_036520815.1. Taxonomy (GTDB): domain Bacteria; phylum Actinomycetota; class Acidimicrobiia; order Acidimicrobiales; family Acidimicrobilacustridaceae; genus CAMFLJ01. Next base: position 802 of record DATDIY010000304.1, on the reverse strand, counting down.
GTCGTCGGCTGTGGACCGAAGAGGTCATCGAGCACCACGGCGAGTTCTTCGACTTCGGGCCCACCAACTTCGAGCCCAAGCCGGTGCGTCCCGGCGGCGTGGCGCTCCACATCGGCGGCGACGGTGCCGCCGCCCTTCGCCGGGCGGCCACCGTGGGCGCCGGCTGGATGCCGATGAACCACAGCCTCGAGCAGATGCCCGCCGACATCGCCCGCATCACGCAGATGGCCACCGATGCCGGCCGCACCGACCCGATCCAGATCTCGATGAGCGGCACCATCGAGAGCCTCGCCGACGTCGAGCGCTACGCCGAGGCCGGCGTCACCCGCGTCGTGTGCTCTCCGTGGGCCAGCAGCCGAGAGGCGATCGACGGCATGCGTCGCTTCGCCGACGAGGTCCTCGAGCCCGCGAAGTCCCTCGCCTGACCGACCCTCTCGCTTTTCGTTCTGGCACGCGAAACGGGCGGACGACCGCCCGATTCGCGTGCCAGAACGGCATCTGGCGGGTGACGACTCACCGCGGGTGAGGCGGCGTCCTGGCTCAGCGGGGGCCTGTGGGCGCCGTGCGCCGAGCGACCAGGCCGCGCAGGTCGCCGTGCTCGTCCGCCCACGGCTCGACCGGGTCGAACCGCGCCACCGTGAGGGGCTGGACGAGCGCCTCGTCGTGGTCGGCGCCCACCTCGACCAGGAGGTGGCCGCCCGGTCGCAGGAGCACGCCGGCCGCCCGCACGACCCGCACCACGAGCTCGAGCCCATCGGGCCCGCCGTCGAGCGCCCGGCGGGGTTCGTGACGCTGGACATCG
>DATDIY010000303.1:0-4110 GCA_036520815.1 Acidimicrobiales bacterium | reverse complement strand
CTCGAAGGCAACGACGACGACCCCGAGCAGGGCCAGTCCGACCGCGCCCAGCCGCACCGGCCAGGTGGCCCGCTCGGGACCATCGACAACCGCCGCCCCGAACGTGCCCTCGGGCCAGTCGACCTGCACGGTGAGCTCGGTGTAGGGCGCCACCGGTGTCGAGGCGACGAACGTCGCCCCGTCCGGCGTCGGAGTCACCGACGCACAGCCGACAGCGTAGGAACCGACCTCCTGGTAGCACGCCTGGCTCACCGAACCGTCCGGCCCGATCACGGTGAAGGTGGCCCCGTACACCTGCTGACGCCAGTCCGTGAAGGCGTCGAGCGCGAGCCGCTCCACCGGGCCGTCGGTCGACGGGGCGGTCGTCGTCGAGACCGAGCCGAACGGAGATGCGAACAGGGTGGCGCCGAGCTCCTCCTCCCCGGCCGGACGCGGCGGGTGCACCACGTTCTCGAGGACGTAGATCAGCCGGTACCGATGGACGCCGGTGATCGTACGGTCGGGATCGCCGATGCGGACGGTGATCCCGTCGAAGCCGGGCCCGTCGGTCAGCTGGACCTGCCCGGGTGTGCCGTCGTCGGTCGAGACCTCGATCGACCGCATGGCGTGGTCCCCGGCGGCGTCGTGCAACGGGATGGTCCGCTCGATCCCGTGGCGGGCAGTGGCGAAGTGCTGGACGATCTCCTCGGTCACCTCGACCGAACGATCGCCGCTCACCCGCGCTGTGACGTCGAAGCGGTCGGTGCGGTCGACGTTCGCCTGGGGGTTGGGGATCACGATGGTGCCGTCGGGCGAGCGGAACAGGATCTCGGGGTCGGTCGTCGGGGCGGGCACCGCACCGGTGATCGGAGGTCCGTGGGTGACCTCGACTCCTGTCGTCCACCCCCGCGGCTCGATCACCAGGACGGCCACGACGGCCACCAGGGCGGTGCCCACGGCCAGCAACGCCAGCCTTCCCAGCCCGAGCACCTTCGTCATGCGGCGGAAGGCTATGGCACGCTCCGTGGCGGCCGGAGAACGGTGGCGGGTCGCAGCCCCCGAGACCTGTGACGCCGCGAGGGTCCGCCGAACCGGTACGGTTGCATGTCCAGACGTCAGAGGCGGCCACGCCACCGGCGCGATGGCTTCGGCCGGCCCCCCATGCCCCCGTCGCCTGTCGGCCGAGTCGAGGACGGCGAACCGCCATCGGAAGGAGGCGCACATGGCTGCGCAACGCACCAGCTTCGAGAAGCTCCAGCGCGATCGCGCCAAGAAGGCCAAGCAGGCGCTCAAGCGGGAGAAGCGCCAGTCGGGCGAGACGACGAACCGTGACGAGGACGAGCCGATCGTCGTGAGCGACGGTACCGGCGAGCTGAGCGCCGCCGAGCTGCTCGAGCAGATCGAGCTGATCCACAAGCAGCTCGATGACAAGACCATCACGTTCGAGGAGTTCGAAGAGCTCAAGACCGACCTGATGGCTCGCCTGCCCATCGACTGAAGCGCCAGCCCCGCAGGGGCCGTCAGCTCCGGGTCAGAACAACGTCACCGGGCTGTGCGCCCCCGGCACTCAAGTGGCGTCGGCGCGAGGGTCGAAGCGTGGGTGTGCCCATCGAGACCTTCGAGCTGTCCGCGCTCTCCTCGACCGTCCGACTGATCATCGGCCCCAGTCGCCCACCCGCCGTGGAGGTCGACTACCAGGGCACCGAACCTCCGGTCGGGCTCTTCTCGCACCTGGCGGTGGTGGGCTTCGGCGGATTGGTGCCCCAGCCACCGCCGGCCGCCGCCATCCAGTGGACCTCGGCCGACGGCGCACCGCTGGCCGCGCCGGTGATCCTGCCGTTCCGAGCGAGCACCCAGGGAACCCTCGAGGGGCGCCCTGAGGACCGGGGGCGCGCGGTTGACGCGGCGCGGTTCATCCTCGAGCAGCTCAGCCGGACGGGTGTGACCGGCCACGTCGCCGCCCACTCGACATCGAGACCAGCGACGGCACCCGTTGGCGGTCCTGACCGCACGGCACAAACCCCGGGGTCGGCTTCCGGTGGCCAGTTCGAACTCGAGATCGTCGCCGATCGCGGCGCGGCCGAGGACGTCCGCTTCCTGCTCGGGAGCCACGCCCGGGTGACCCAGGAGCTCCCCACGACCTGGACCTCCACGATCCGCTATCGGGGCTCGGAGAGCGAGGAGCACCATCGCGCCGTGCGCTTCAGGGTCGCGGTGACCCCCGGGAACGCGGAGGCTCTGGTGGCCGGCCTCGCCCGCCAGGGTGTCCGCTCGGTGACGCGCGTCGCGTAGGAGCGTGACGTCAGGTTCGGGGAGCCACGTTCTGCAGCCTCAGCTGACCGGTGGCCACCAGACGGCCGTCAGAGCTCCGGCTGATGTCGACGTTCCAGAGCTGCTGGGTACGGCCCTGGACGACCGGTGTGGCGACCACGTCGACGCGGCCCTCCGACATCGACGCCGTGAAGTGGGTGCTGTTGTGCACCCCGACCACGATGCGGCCGTCGTCGATCACCGCGAGGCTGGCGGCGACGCTGGCTATCGACTCGATGGCGGCGGCGTACACGCCCCCGTGCACGATGCCGAACGGCTGGTGGTGCTCGGGGCCGAGGTCGATGTGACCCACCACCCGGTCGGCGTGCACCTCGTCGAGCACCAAGCCGCAGGCGGCGAGGAACGGGGTCTGGTCCATCGGCCCGAGCAGTCGATCGAAGACCTCCTCGGGCGGGACGGCGTCAGTGCTCATCGGTGATCTCCTCCGCCGTCGGTCGTGCCGGCCGCAGTGACGCCGACATGGTGCAGGTCGGTGGACGTTCGGGACATCGCCTGACCGTAGCGGGCCGCCACCCCGGCTGCATCCTGTGATGCAACCCTCTAGGGTTGGGTCATGCAGCGGGTCAGCTTCCGCGAGATGAACTGCTCGGTGGCCCAGGCCCTCGAGGTCGTGGGTGAGTGGTGGTCGCTGCTCATCGTGCGTGACGCGCTGCTCGGCGTCACCCGGTTCGACGAGTTCCACCATCGCCTCGGCATCTCCCGCAACGTCCTCAACGAACGCTTGGGCCGACTCGTCGACGAGGGTGTCCTGGACAAGGTCGCATACCAGGACCACCCGCCCCGCTACGACTACGTGCTGACCGAGAAGGGCCGGGACCTCTGGGATGTGCTCGACGCCATGCGCCGGTGGGGAGACCGGTGGGCCCCACCCGCGGAGGGCCCGCCGATGCAGCTCGTGCACCGGAGCTGCGGTCACCACACCACGCCGTCGCTGCGGTGCAGCGAGTGCGACGAGCCGCTGACCCAGCGCGACGTGACCCTCGTGTACGGCCCCGGCGCCGACGACCGGTCCCCGTCACTCCCGGGCCGAACCTCCCCCGACGGCTCGTGACCGACTGGGCCGCGATGGCGGCGGTGCCCGGAGAGGACGGCGTGCTCCGATGCGGGTGGTGCCTGTCGAGCGCCGACTACGTCGACTACCACGACAACGAGTGGGGCCGGCCTGTGGTCGACGACGTGCGCCTCTACGAGAAGCTCTGCCTCGAGGGCTTCCAGTCCGGGCTCTCGTGGCTCACGATCCTGCGCAAGCGAGAGGCGTTCCGAGCTGCCTTCGCCGACTTCGAGCCGACCACCGTCGCTGCCTTCGGTGAGCGTGACGTCGAGCGCCTCCTCGGCGACGCCGGGATCGTGCGCCACCGGGGCAAGATCGAGGCGACCATCGCCAATGCCCGGGCAATGCTCTCGGTGCAGGAGGAGCTCGGCTCGCTCGCCGCCCTGGTCTGGTCGTTCGAGCCACCTCGAGCGGGACGCGGCGTACCCCGGCGGCTGGGCGACGTCGCGTCGGTCACGCCGGAGTCGACCGCGATGTCGAAGGAGCTACGGCGCCGTGGGTTCCGCTTCATCGGCCCGACCACGGCGTACGCCGCCATGCAGTCCCTCGGAGTGGTCGACGACCACCTCGACGGGTGCCACGTCCGCGACGCCTGCGAGGCGGAGCGACTCGCATTGCCGAAACCTCGCGTTCCCGAAGGGTGAGGCGTCGGCCGTAGTCTGGGCAGGTGAGCGGGGTGCGGCTCGACCGGTGGCTGTGGTCTGTACGGCTCACCAGGACGCGCACCGACGCCACCGACGCCTGCCGCG
>DATDIY010000302.1:0-8615 GCA_036520815.1 Acidimicrobiales bacterium | reverse complement strand
GGACCGCCTGAGCCCGAGCCGCGCGCCCGCGGCCGCTCAGCGGGCGGCGCGGGCCTGGCGGCGAGGGCGCCCGTTGGGCCCGAGGCGGACGCCCAGGGCCCGCAGCACGAACGTGTCGGTGACCTCGATGGTGTCGTCGAGGTCGGACTCCCGCTCGTCGTCGGGCCCGCCGCGGTCGAGGCAGGCGGAGACGAGAGGGATGGTGGCCTCGACGTCGTCGATCGGGAAGTAGCCCTGGTCGACGCCCTCGTGGAGCAGGTCGCGCAGGAGCTGCTCCACCGCCCCGACGTGTTCGAGCACCCGGGCGTAGGCCGTTCCCGAGAGGGCCACCTTCAGCGCCCGTCCCGGGGGCAGCTGGTGGCTGGACACGAAGCGCAGTTGCTCGGCGATGAACGCCCGCAGCCGGTCGACGGGGTTCTCGATCTCCCCCAGCCGCTGGCGCAGCTCGCTCACGTGGCGAGCCGCCTCCTCGTCGGCGAAGGCCACCACGAGGGCGTCCTTGTCGGGGAAGTAGTTGTACATGGTCGTGCGGGACATGCCCGCCTTGGCCGCCACGTCGGCGAGGGTGATGGCGTCGTAGCCGCGCTGGCGCAGCAACCCGGCGAACGCATCGAAGATCCGTTGGCGGATCAGCCGCCGGTGGGCATCGATCGAACCACCTATGACCTTCGGCATCAGTGGCCTTCGGAGGTGGCGACCTCGATGCCGAGTGCCCGGCACGCCTCCTCGTGCAGCCGCACGACCTCCACACGGACCTGGGCCCGATCGGTCAACTGTTGCGACCAGGGCAGAGCCACGTCGACCGGACCGTCCGGCGTGTCCGCGATCAGGTAGGCCTGGTCGCCGTCGAGGCCCGTCATCGTCGCGCCGGTCGCAGGGATGCCGGTGAGCCCCACCACCATCGTGCGGCAGTCGTCGGCGTGGTCGCCGTTCATGTGCCTGCAGATCGCCTCGACGACATCGGGTGGGAACGTCGGGGCGGAGGTGTCGGCCATGGCGTCAGGATACGCCTCGCGTCGACGGGCGCTCCGGTCGCAACCCCGGCGTGGCGGGGTCGGCGCCGCCGGTAGCCTCCCGAGCGTGAACGGATCCGTCGTACGGGTCGGCGTGCTCGGATGCGGCACCGTCGGCTCGTCGCTCATCTCCCTCGTCCAGGCCCAGCGCGACACCGTCGCGGCGCGCACCGGACTCGTCCTGGAGATCACCCGGGTGGCCGTGCGCGACCCCGCTCGGGTCCGCTCCGTGGAGCTCCCTGCCGGGGTGGTCACGACCGACGCCGCCGGGCTGGTGACCGACCCCGAGGTCGACGTCGTGGTCGAGGTGATCGGCGGCATCGAGCCGGCCCGCGGCCTGGTCCGCGCCGCCCTTGCCGAGGGCAAGCCCGTCGTGACCGCCAACAAGGCCCTGCTGGCCGCCCACGGTGCCGAGTTGTTCGAAGCGGCCTCGTCCGCCGGGGTCGACCTGCTCTTCGAGGCGGCCGTGGCCGGCGGCATCCCGGTCGTGCGGCCCCTGCGCGAGTCGCTGCTCGGCGAGCCCGTGGAGCGCGTGATCGGCATCGTCAACGGCACCACCAACTACATCCTCACCCGGATGACCGAGTCGGGGGCCGACTACGGCGAGGCCCTGGCCGAGGCCCAGGCGCTCGGGTACGCCGAGGCCGATCCCACCGCCGACGTCGAGGGGCTCGACGCCGCCGCCAAGATCGCCATCGTGGCGTCCATCGCCTTCGGCGCCGACGTCACCGGCGCCGACGTGGGCACCGAGGGGATCACGGGCATCACCGCCGTCGACATCGCCTTCGCCGCCCGCCACGGGCTCGTGGTGAAGCTGGTCGCAGTGGCCGAGCAGATCGAGGGGCCCGAGGGCATCGAGATCAGTGCCCGTGTCCACCCGGCGCTCGTGCCGCATCACCACCCGCTGGCCTCGGTCCGGGAGAGCTTCAACGCGGTGTTCGTCCAGGGCGGGGCGGTGGGCGACCTGATGTTCTACGGCCGTGGCGCGGGGGGCGAACCCACTGCGAGCGCGATCCTCGGTGACCTGGTCGACGCCGCCGTCAACCTCCACCGCGGCGCCCACGCCTCGATCGGCAAGCTGGCTCCGGCTCGCATGCGCGCCACCGAGGAGTCCTCCTCGGCCGTCTACCTGAGCCTCGAGGCGGCCGACCGGCCGGGCGTCCTGGCGGCCGTGGCGAGCGTGTTCGGCGAGCACGGCGTCTCCATCGCCTCGATGGAGCAGGAGAGCACCGGCGCCGGCGACCCATCCGAACCCGGGCGGGCCCGCATCGAGTTCGTCACGCACGTCGCCCGCGAACGCGACGTGCGCGCCACCATCGACGCCCTGCGCGACCTCGACGTGGTCCACCGCCTGGGCAGCGTGATCCGGGTGCTCGAAGCCGAGGACGACTGACCATGGGCCAGCTCACCTATGTGAGCACGCGCGGCGCGGCCCCCGAGCTGGGTTTCGCCGACGTGCTCCTCGCCGGGCTGGCCCGCGACGGCGGGCTCTACGTGCCGTCGGAGTGGCCGACCCTGGCGCCCGGCGCGCTGGAGCGCTTCGCCGAGCTGCCCTATGCCGAGGTCGCCACCGAGGTCATGTGGCCCTTCGTCGACGGCGCCCTCGAGCGTGACGAGTTCGCCGCCCTCGTCGTCGACGCCTATGCCAGCTTCGACGCCCCCGACGTGGTGCCCCTCACCGACCTGGGCGACGACCTGTGGATGGCCGAGCTGTTCCACGGTCCGACCCTCGCCTTCAAAGACGTCGCCCTGCAGCTGGTGGGGCGCCTGTTCGAGCACGAGCTGACCCGGAGGGGCGAGCGGGTCACCGTCGTCGGCGCCACCTCGGGCGACACCGGCTCGGCCGCCATCGAGGCCCTGCGTGACCGCGACGCCGTCGACGTGTTCATCCTCCATCCGGCCGGACGGGTGTCGGAGGTCCAGCGCCGCCAGATGACCACCGTGCTGGCACCCAACGTGCACAACGTGGCGGTGGAGGGCACCTTCGACGACTGCCAGGACCTCGTGAAGGCGTTGTTCGCCGACGAGTCGTTCCGTGACCGCCGCCGGATGTCGGCCGTGAACAGCATCAACTGGGCCCGGGTGATGGCCCAGATCGTCTACTACGTCACCAGCACCGCCCGGCTCGGAGGCGGTCGTCGTCCGGTCGCCTTCTCCGTCCCGACCGGCAACTTCGGCAACGTCTTCGCCGGCTATGCCGCCCAGCGCATGGGCACACCGATCTCGCAGTTCGTCGTCGCCTCCAACCGCAACGACATCCTGACCCGCTTCCTCACCAGCGGCACGATGACGATCGGCGAGGTCCACCCGACGCTCAGCCCGAGCATGGACATCCAGGTGTCGTCCAACCTCGAACGCCTCCTCTTCGACCTCTACGGCCGCGACGGCGCGGCCATAGCCGAGCTGATGGCCCGCTTCCGCGCCGAGGGCACGGTGTCGGTCGACGCCGGTCGGCTCGATCAGCTGGGCGAGCAGTGGTCCGCAGCCCGCGTCGACGACGCCGGCACGAGCGCCACGATGGCTGAGCTCCACCAGCGCACCGGTCGGCTGATCGACCCGCACACCGCGGTCGGGTTGGCGGCGGCGCACGAGGTCCGCGCCGACCCGACCGTGCCGATGGTCGTGCTCTCCACGGCCCACCCTGCCAAGTTCCCCGACGCGGTGGAAGCAGCGACCGGGGTGCATCCGGCCCTGCCGCAGCACCTCGCCGATCTGTTCGACCGGCCCGAGCGCTACGAGGTCGTCGCCAACGACGTGGGGGCGGTGCGCAAGCTCATCGAGGCCACCCTCGACGAGGTCCGCTGAACACAGCCAGGCGGAAATGGTCCAGAATCACCGGATGAAGTACGTGGTCTGCGTCCCCGACGGTTGTGCCGACGAGCCGGTGCCGGAGCTCGGCGGCCGCACGCCGCTCGAGGTCGCCGACACCCCCACCCTCGACCGTCTGGCGGCGCGTTCCCACCTGGGTCGGGCGGCGGTGATCCCCGACGGACTTCCGCCCGGTTCCGACGTGGGGAACATGTCGATCTTCGGCTACGACCCGGCTCGCTACCACACCGGTCGGGCGCCGATCGAGGCGGCGGCCATGGGTCTGAAGCTGCGCCCCGACCAGGTCGCCTACCGCTGCAACCTCGTCACCGTCGGCGACGACGCCACGATGGTCGACTTCGCCGGGGGCCACCCTGGCAACGAGGAGGCCACCGAAGCCGTCAAGGCGCTCGATGCCGCCCTCGGCGGTGAGGGCGTGGAGTTCCATCCCGGCGTGCAGTACCGCCACATCATGGTCGCCCCGGCCGACTGGGCCGAGGCCGAGTGCACCCCGCCCCACGATCTGACGGGCCAGCCGGCGGTGTGGCCGACCGGGCCGGCGGCGCCACGACTGCAGGCGATCATGGACGACTCGCGGCAGGTCCTCGCCGGCTCCGGACTGGCCGCCAACCAGGTGTGGTTGTGGGGTCAGGGCTTCCAGCCCCAGATGCCGTCGTTCGAGGAGACCTTCGGCCTCGACGCCGCCCTCGTCACCGCCGTCGACCTGGTGCGCGGCCTCGGTGTGCTCACCGGGGTCGAGGTGATCGACCTCGACACCGCCACCGGCTGGTACGACACCGACTACGAGGGCAAGCGCGATGTCGCCCTCGACGCCCTGGCCGATGGCGCCGACCTGTTCGTGGTGCACGTCGAGGCCTCCGACGAGGCCGGCCACGCCGGCGACGTCGAGGAGAAGGTCCGCTCCCTGGAGAACTGGGACCGGCGGATCCTGGCCGGCCTGGTCGAGGGTCTCGATCGGCTGGGCCCCTGGCGGATGCTGTTGCTGCCCGACCACGCCACGCCCCTGCGGCTGCGGACCCACACCCCGGACCCGGTGCCCTACCTGCTCTTCGACTCGATGGTCGACGGCCCCGGCGGCACCTACACCGAGGCCGGCGTCGCCGAGCTCCCGGTCGTGCCCGGCCACGAGCTGATGGGCCGCCTCATCGCCCGCTGACGCGACGAGGGCCCGCCCCGAGCGGAGCGGGCCCTCACCTGGACCGGTTCGAGCGGGGCGGTCGCTCAGCCGGTCAAGGCCGGCGTACCGGCGACGCTGGCTGCCGGTGCGGGGGTCGCCGGCTGGGTGGTGGGCGTCGTCGCCGGCGTCACCGGCACGTCGAACACCTGCTGGACCAACCCGAGCGGGAAGGCACCGTCGGATGCGCTGCCCACCGCGTAGACGACGATGGCGTTGCCGGCGGGGATCACAGTGGAGCCGGGGGAGAGGGCGGCGATCGGCGTGCCGTCGGTGAGCTGCACCTGGATGTCGTAGGTCCCTGCGGGCAGGACGGCCGACGCCTCGGCACCTGGGGCGAGACCGGGGATGGCGACCTCGCCGTTGACGAGGACGTCAACCGCGGGCGCGTCGGCGGTGTGTCGCACCGTGATCCGCGACGAGCCCTCGGGCACGGCGCTGAGGTCGTTGGCGAAGGCGGCCAGGTTGGGGGTCCCGCCGGTCAGGTTGGCCACCACCGAGAGGTTGGCTCCTCCCGGCACTGCCAGGGTCTGCTCGATGACCCGGTTGGCGGGCACCGCGGGATCGGCCCCGGTGGGCACCACCACGACCGGAAGCGACCCTTCCGGTACGGCGAGTGGCCCGGCCACTGTGCCGGGCTGGAAGTCGGTCAGGATGCGGTCGCCGGGGTCGGTACCGCCGGCGTACACGTCGACGGGCACCCCGGGGATGCCGTGGACGATGGTCACGGAGCTGTCGACGGCTCCTGCGGTGGTGACGGACACGGTCACCAGTGCGGCCACGGCCGCGACGAGTGCGACAACGGCTGCGAGCGGTCGTCGGAACTTGGGGCTCACGGGGATCTCCTCTGTTCGGCGCTGCCCGGCGCGGGCGGCTGGTAATTAACACTAAACAAGGACCGGGTGGCCGGCATTCCCGATCGTCGGACCCCGTCGGGGCGGGTGGTTGCCCGCTCGCTGGCTGGCTTCTACGCTCGATGGGTCATCCGCAGGCCGCTCCCCGAGCGGGCCCGGGTGTCTCCCCGCCGATCGGCGGACCGGTCCGGCGCTGTGCCCGACCGACCTCCTTCTCTCCCATCCATCGCGGCGCACGGCCGGGCGCTCTCCGCCTGGCGGCCCGTACGAAGAGGACGCCACCATGGCTGAACTTGAACGATCTGCGCTCGAGGCGAAGGACCGCGAGGAGCTGCTGGCCATCGCCAACGCCCTCGGCGGCAAGCCCGGGTCCCGGGCCCGCAAGGCCGGCATCATCGATCTCATCCTCGAGCTGACCGGCGTCACCCCGGCGCCTGCGGCCGGAGCCGCGGCCGCCGAGCCGACGGCGACGGCGCCTGAGCCCGACGCGGCGTCGGACGGCCCGGCCGTCGACGGTGAGGTCGCTCCCACCCGCTCCCGCCGCTCCCGACGGTCGCGTTCGTCGGCATCGGCGGCGGCGCCCGACGAGAGCGCCGACGGCGCCGACGAGGCAAGCACCGTCGCCGCTGTCGCCACCGACGACGGTGGTGAGGACGGCGCCGGTGAAACCGAGACCGCCGCCAGCGGAGAGCCGGCCGACGTCACCGAGACCGATGCTGCCGTGGAGTCGACCGGTGGCGCCGGTGGCGGGCGCGGCGGGAGGGACCGGACCCGGACCGACGGGCCCAGCGAGCAGGCCGCCCCGTCCGGAGGCGGCCAGGGTGGACCGGAAGGCGACGCGGAGGGCAACGAGGGCGGCCGTCGTCGACGCCGTCGAGGTCGGGAGCGGGGCGGCGAGCGCTCGCCGGAGCGGACCGACGAGCCGTTCAACGGCGAGCCGGTGGGTGTCGAGGGCATCCTCGATCTCCGCGACGAGGGCTACGGCTTCATCCGGGTGAAGGGCTTCCTGCCCAGCCGCGACGACGTGTACGTGTCGGTCAAGCAGACCCGCCAGTTCTCGTTGCGTCGGGGCGACCTCATCGTGGGCGCCAGCCGTCCCGCCTCCCGGAACGAGAAGAACCCGGCGCTGCTGCGCATCGACTCGGTCAACGGTGTCGGTCCCGACCAGGCCCGTGCCCGCCAGCGCTTCGAGGATCTCACGCCGCTGTTCCCCGACGAGCGCCTGGTGCTCTCGAGCCGGGACGAGCCGTACAACATGACCACCCGGATCCTCGATCTCGTGGCCCCGATCGGCAAGGGCCAGCGAGGCCTGATCGTGTCGCCGCCCAAGGCGGGCAAGACCACGATCATGAAGCACATCGCCACCGCCATCGAGAAGCACAACCCCGAGGTCCACCTCATCGTGCTGCTCGTCGACGAGCGGCCCGAAGAGGTCACCGACATGCGCCGGACGGTCGCTGGCGAGGTCGTGGCGTCGACGTTCGACCATCCGGCCGAGGAGCACACCGCCATCGCCGAGCTGGTGATCGAGCGGGCCAAGCGCCTGGTGGAGGACGGCAAGGACGTCGTCGTGATCCTCGACGGCATCACCCGCCTGGCCCGGGCCTACAACCTGGCCGCGCCGCAGGGTGGCCGGATCATGTCCGGTGGCATCGACACCGGTGCGCTCTATCCGCCGAAGAAGTTCTTCGGTGCGGCCCGCAACGTGGAGGAGGGTGGCTCGCTCACCATCCTCGCCTCCGCCCTGGTGGAGACCGGTTCGAAGATGGACGAGGTGATCTTCGAGGAGTTCAAGGGCACCGGGAACATGGAGCTGCGCCTCGATCGGCGCATGGCCGAGCGACGGGTCTACCCGGCCATCGACGTCGACGGTTCCTCGACCCGCCACGAGGAGCTCCTGTTCGACCGCAAGCAGCTCCAGCAGGTGTGGAAGCTGCGCCGGGTCCTGTCCGGCCTGGCGTCGGACAGCGGCAGCGGGGCGGCAGGGCTCGAGATGCTCGTCGACCGCCTCGGCACCTTCCGCACCAACGACGAGTTCCTCGCCGAGATCGCCAAGGGCTGACGCCCCGCGGGATTGCGATCCGGGGCGTATTGCGAAATCGGGACTGCCCCGGCACACTTGACCGTCCCCATTCCTCCGACGGGAGCAGCCATGAAGGCCGACATCCATCCCCACTACGTCGAGGCGACGGTCCGCTGCTCGTGCGGCAACACCTTCACCACCCGTTCGACGCAGGCCGAGCTGACCTCGGAGCTCTGCAACGAGTGCCATCCCTTCTACACGGGCAAGCAGAAGCTGGTGGACACCGGCGGGCGCATCGAGAAGTTCGAGAAGCGCTACGGCAAGCGCCGCAAGTAGCGGCGGCCCGGGCCACACCTCCTCCAAGGGGCCTGTCGTCTCTCTCGATCCCGAGCAACGTTCGCGGCTGCTCGGCGCCAAGGCGCGAGTGCTGGTCGCCGACCATCTCGGGGTCGATCCGTCCTCAGATGAGGTCGATCTCCGCGCCGGGGCCTTCCCCGGCGGGGCGACCGTGCGCGTCGCCGACCGAGGCGCGGATGGAAGTGCCGACCGAGGCGCGGATGGGAGCTCCACGCAGGGATGGGTGCTGCTCGACGAGCGCGCCGAGCGCGGGCTGGGCCCGGCGTTGGTGTGGGCCCGCCGGGAAGCGGTCGGCGAGCTGAACGTCGTCGCCGACGACCGGGCGCTCGCGGAGGTGCTGGCCCGCCGGGCGGCCACGTTCGCCA
>DATDIY010000301.1:0-3594 GCA_036520815.1 Acidimicrobiales bacterium | reverse complement strand
TGGCAGGAGGGGAGCACCCCGCCGGCGGCGATGTTGGCGTTCTTCAGCAGGTCGAGGGCCACGAAGCGGTCGTTCCCGGAGGCCTCGGGGTCGTCGAGGATGCCTCGGAGCTGGGCGAGGTGCCCGGTCCGCAGGAAGTGGGCGATCTCGAACATGGCCTCACGGGCCAGGAGGGTGAGGGCCTCGGGCTCCACCTTCAGGAAGGTGCCCACCTCGGTCTCGACGGTGGACACCCCCTCGGAGGTGAGCCGGCGGTACGGCGTGTCGTCGGCACCGAGAGGCAGCAGGTCCTGGAAGGCGAACTCCGGCATGGCTGGAACGGTACCGCCGGGCCCGGGCGGCCCACGAAACCGGGCCGATCACGACGGCGTGTCCGCCGCCTCAGGCGGCACGCCCAGCTGACAGTGGACCCAGTGTCTGCACAGCGGGATACTTGACTAAATCACTCAGCTATTCTACTGTCCGGCATCCCCTCCCGTCCCTCGGGAACGTCACCAGAGAAGGAACATCCAGATGCAACGCCGTTGGAAGGCCTCACTCGCCGCCGTCATCGCCGTCGCCGCCCTGCTCGGGCTGGCCGCATGCGGCAGCAGCAGCGACGACAACACCAGCAGCTCCGACACCGGCAGCAGCGGTGCGAGCAGCGACGAGACGATCCACATCGTCGGCTTCGCCGTGCCCGAGGCCGCCAACAAGGCCATCGCCGCCGAGTGGAACAAGACCCCGGAGGGCAAGGGCGTCAGCTTCCAGACCTCCTACGGCGCCTCCGGCGATCAGAGCCGGGCGGTCGAGTCGGGCCTGAAGGCCGACTACGTCCACTTCTCGGTGGCCAGCGACGTGACCCGTCTGGTCAAGTCGGGCCAGATCGCCGAGACCTGGGACGACGGCCCGACCGAGGGCATCGTCTCGAGCTCGGTCGTCGTGTTCGCCGTGCGTGAGGGCAACCCGAAGAACATCCAGACCTGGGACGACCTGATCGAGCCCGGTGTCGAGATCGTCACGCCGAACCCCGGCTCGTCGGGTGCGGCCCGCTGGAACGCGCTGGCTGCCTACGGACAGGTGATCTCCGACGGAGGCACCGAGGCCGAGGCCACCGAGTACCTCGACAAGTTCTTCGCCAACGTGGTGGCCCTGCCCGGCAGCGGCCGCGACGCCACCACCGCCTTCCTCGGCGGTACCGGTGACGTGCTGATGGCCTATGAGAACGAGGCCATCCTCGCCCACCAGAACGGCGAGAAGTTCGACTACATCATCCCGGACACCACGATGCTCATCGAGAACCCGGGTGCGGTCCTGATCGACGCCACGCCGAAGGCCACCGAGTGGCTCGACTACGTGCTCGGCACCGACGGCCAGAAGCAGTTCGCCCTCAAGGGCTTCCGCCCGGTCATCGACGGCGTCGACTACGGCGAGGTCGAGGGTGCCAACGATCCCTCGAACCCGTTCCCGGAGCCCGAGACGCTCCTGACGGTGAAGAAGGACTTCGTGAGCTGGAGCGATCTGTCCACCAAGTTCTTCGATGAGAACAACGGCATCGTGACCGTGGCGATCGCCAAGTCCGGTAAGGCCTCGTGACCCTTGCAGTCGCCACACCGGGGAGGGCCGGGCGCGCCAGGCGCCTGGCCCGCCCCGGGCGGCTGACCGGGGTATCGGGGCTCGGCCTCGGCGTTGCCCTCCTCTGGTTCAGCCTCCTCGTCCTCATCCCCCTGGCCGCGGTCGTGGCCACGGCGGTGGAGGGGGGCTGGAGCGGTTTCTGGAACGCGGTCACCAATGAGCAGACCGCCGCCGCCATCCGCCTCACCGTGGGTCAGGCCTTCCTGGTGACGGCGGTCAACATCGTCATGGGCACCCTCATCGCGTGGGTGCTCGTGCGCGACCAGTTCTTCGGAAAGCGGGCCCTCGAGGTGTTGATCGACCTCCCCTTCGCCCTGCCGACCATCGTCGCCGGTCTCGTCCTGCTGTCGCTCTACGGCGCGGACAGCCCGGTCGGCGTCAACATCGCCAACCAGCCGAACGCCGTCACGGTGGCGTTCCTCTTCGTGACCCTGCCGTTCGTGGTGCGCACCGTGCAGCCGGTGCTGGAAGAGCTCGACCCCGAGGTCGAGGAGGCGGCGGCGTCGCTCGGAGCGAACCGGTTCACCACCTTTCGGCGCATCGTGCTCCCGAGCCTGATCCCCGCCATCGCCGCCGGCGCGGCCCTCTCTTTCGCCCGGGCCGTGAGCGAGTACGGCTCGCTCGTGCTGCTCTCGGGCAACCTCCCGTTCAAGACCGAGGTCACCTCGGTGAGGGTGCTCAGCAGCATCGAGAACGACAACGTCGAGTCGGCGGCCGCGGTGGCCACCGTCCTGCTGGTGATCTCGCTGTCGGTGATCGTCATCCTCGACCTCGTGCAGCGGAGGATGAGCCGCCGTGGCTGACGACACCTTCGAAGGCGACCCCCACGAGGCACGCGGCCTCGACCGGGAGCATCCCGAGCAGGTGAGCGGGGTGCGCCTCGCCGGCGTGCTCTACGAGCCCGGTCCGCGCCCATCGACCCGGCGGCGACGCAAGCGCACACCCGTGACCTATCTCTTCCGGGCCATCGTGCTGGCCTACCTGTTCTTCCTCGTGGCGTGGCCGGTGTTCCTGGTGGCGAAGAACACCTTCGCCGACGGCTTCAGCGAGCTCGGAGACCTCCTGAGCGATCCGGACTCCGTCGAGGCCATCCGTCTGACGATCGAGGTCGCGCTCATCGCGGTTGTCATCAACACCGTGTTCGGCCTCGGTATGGCGATCCTGCTGGTTCGGTACGACTTCCCCGGGAAGCGCCTGCTGAGCGCCCTGATCGACGTGCCGCTGTCGGTGTCGCCGATCGTCGTCGGACTCGCTCTGGTGCTGGTGTACGGCAGCAGGGACGGCTGGCTCGGCTCGTGGTTGCACGACAACGGCGTCGACATCATCTTCCACACCCCGGGCATCATCCTGGCCACGGTCTTCGTGGCGCTGCCGCTGGTGATCCGCGAGGTCGTGCCGGTGCTCGAGGAGATCGGCGTCGAGCAGGAGCAGGCGGCGAAGAGCCTCGGGGCGAACGCGTGGCAGACCTTCCGCCGCATCACGCTCCCGTCGATCAAGTGGGCGGTCGTCTACGGCGTCGTGCTCAGCCTGGCCCGCTCGCTCGGCGAGTTCGGAGCGGTGAAGGTCGTCTCGGGGAACATCCTCGGCCAGACCCGTACCGCCACGCTGATGGTGGAGGAGAAGTACCTCAACTTCGACAAGGGCGGCGCCTACGCCACCGCCTTCCTCATGGTGATGGTCGCCGTCAGTGCGATCGTGGTCGTGTCGCTCATCCGTCCGAAGGAGACGCGCAAGTGAGCATCGAGATCGCTGGGGTGGGGAAGCGCTTCGGTGACTTCGTGGCCCTCGAAGATGTGAACGTGAGCCTGCCGACCGGGCAGCTCACCGCGCTGCTCGGCCCGAGCGGCGGTGGCAAGTCCACGCTGCTGCGCATCATCGCCGGGCTCGAGGAGGCCGACACCGGTCGGATCGAGATCGAAGGCGTCGACGCCACCCACGTCGCACCCCAGAAGCGCAACGTCGGCTTCGTGTTCCAGCACT
>DATDIY010000300.1:0-10708 GCA_036520815.1 Acidimicrobiales bacterium | reverse complement strand
TCGCCGGCGTGGGTAGCCGGGTGGCCATGTTCGTGCTGCGCCTCACCTCCGACGAGTCGGTGATCGGCGTGGTCAGCGACGACGAGTTCACCATCGGCCAGTTCACGCTGTTCGGCACGTTCAACCTCTTGGTGATCGGCGCGGCCGTGGGGGTGCTCGGTGCCGCCGTCTACCAGTGGGTGCGGCCCTGGCTCATCGGGCCTCGGTGGCTGCGGCTGGCCACCGTCAGCCTCGGCTCGGGAGCGGTCGTCGGTTCGATGCTCGTCCATGCCGACGGCGTGGACTTCCGTCTTCTCACGCCGACCTGGCTCGCCATCGGGTTCTTCGTCGCCCTGCCGGCGATCTTCGGGCTCTGTGTCGCTGTGGCGGTCGACTCCGTCTCTCGTCCGAGCTCCTGGACGGCCCAGGGCCGCACTCGGTGGATCCTGCCCGTCGTCCTCCTCGTTCCGTTTCCGCTCGCGTGGTTCGTCGTCGTCTTCGCCGCCATGGTCCTGGTGATCTGGGTCTTCCTGCGCGACACGGACCCGTTCCGCGAGGCGACCCAGGACCCCTGGCTTACGTTCGGCGTCCGAGCGCTGTGGCTGGGTGTCGCGGTGCTCGGTCTGCTGGCGCTGATCGGCGACGTCCGCGACATCCAATCGGTCACCTGAGCCAGCGGGCTCGCCAGCGAGGGTGGCCACCGTCAGGGCATGACGACGAGCTTTCCGCGAGCCCGTCCCGCGAGCATCTCGTCGATCGCCTCGGCGGTGCGCCCGAGTGGGTAGACCTGCCCGATCGAGGTGACGACATCGCCAGCGGCGAGCAGATCGCCCAGCGCCTGTATGTCGGTCTTCGCTTCCTTCGACACGAAGAAGCCGAGGCTCTGACGCACGAACGGGGAGAGCATCGACGCCCGCATCTGGCGGTCGATGCCACCCAGGAGCGGCCCACCACCCTCGCCGCCGACCACGACCAGCCGCCCGCGCTCGGTCAGCACGCGACGAAGGGTGCGCAGCGAGTTGTTGCCGCCGATGTCGAGGACGACGTCGAACGGACCCGCACCCATCCACTCGTCGTCGGCGTGGTCATACACGTCCTCGGCGCCGAGCGAGCTCACGAGGTCCGCCTTCGCTCCGCTGCACACGCCCGCCACGCGGGCGCCCGCGGATCGGGCGATCTGCACCGCGAAGGTGCCGACCCCACCCGAAGCCCCGAGGACCAGCACCCGCTCGCCCCCCTGCACCTCTGCCTCGTGGCGGACGGCCTGGAGCGCGGTGATCCCCGAGATGGTGGCGGCGCCGGCCTGTTCCCACGGCACGTGCTCCGGGCGGCGGACCAGCTTGGCGACCGGCGCCACGGCGAGCTCGGCGCAGGTGCCCCGACCGATGCCGAACACCTCGTCGCCGGGGGTCAGACCGCTCCCCTCGGCGCCGACCGCCTCGACCACGCCAGCGAGGTCCATCCCGGGCACCGGCTGCCTGGGGCCCCGAAGGCCGAACCACGGACGGATCACCAGCGGGCGTCCCGCCATCAGGTGCGCCGTTCCACGGTCGACTCCGGCGGCCCGGACCCGCACCAGGGCCTCACCGTCTCCCGGTGTCGGCACGGGAATCCGATCCAGCGACAGCACCTCGGACGCCACCGCGCCGTACCGGTGCTGCACGACGGCCGACATCGTCGCCCGATCGCCCACCTCTCCATCTCCCGACGCTGATCGACTCACAGTGCCAGTCAAGTCCAACCTCCTCGACGGGATGGTCGATGCCTGATGGGACCCCCAACCGTCAGCCCCAGTCGACGAGCGCGACCCGTCCTGCCGCCAAGGGTTCGCGGGCGAGACGGTACAGCGACATCCCGAGGCCGTAGACGGGCACCCGGCGGGGGAGCTCCAGACGGAGGAAGCAGCCGCCCGGGAGGTCCATCTCTCCGTGGCTGGTGACCCGCTTCAGGGCGCCTGATCCCGCGAGCCGGTGGAGCTCGGGATCATCGAGCGCGACCACCGCCGCGATGGTCTGGATCTGGGCACTCGACGGTGGACCGATCGGGAGTCGACGAACAGGGACGGTGAGAGCCACCCGGGGGTTGACGGCCAGGTTGCGCGCCTTGCGGCTCGACTCGAGCGTGCTGACCCAGATGGCGCCTTCGGCGACCTGGTAGAGGATGCCGGCGGAATGCGATCGACCGATGGCCGAGGCGGTGCCGAGCACGGCGAACCGTCGTCGGGTGATGGCTCTGCAGACGAGGGGGCCGAGGGACGGATCGCCAGATGCGGCGATGGTGGTGACGGCGTCGAGGTCGCTTGCGATTCGGGTGTCTCGTGCAGGTTCCATGAACTGCACTCAAGTCCATTCTGCCGAGACGTTGAATAGCTCGAACACTCGACTTCCTTCGTGATCGTCTATCTTCAGAACATGGACTCCTTGGGAGCGCTCCTCGACGGACCTCGAGCCCGCGACGCCTTCCTGCTGCGGGCGACGATGGCGCCGCCCTGGTCGCTGCGCATCGATGACCACGCTCCGCTGAGCGTCGTGGCCGTGGTGAGCGGGTCGGCCTGGATCACCGCTCCCGACAGCGCGCCCGTCGAGCTCGGTGCGGGCGACGTCGGACTCTGCCGGTGGCACGGCCCCTATGTGATCAACCATCCGCTCGGGACCGAGCCCACGGTCGTGGTGCATCCGGGCGACCGGTGCCAGACCCTCGACGGCACCCCGCTCGACCAGTCGATGCGGCACGGAGTCCGGAGCTGGGGCAACGATCGCGACGGCGGCGACGTCATGCTCATCGGCACGTATCACGACCAGGGCGAGCTGAGCGGGCGGCTGCTCTCGGCACTCCCTCCGCTCGTCGTGATCCGAGCCGTCGAGTGGGACAACCCACTGCTGACGGTCCTCGAGGCCGAGCTGATCCGTGAGGATCTCGGGCAGAGCGCGGTGCTCGATCGGCTCCTCGACCTCGTGCTCGTGACCGCGTTGCGGATCTGGTTGGCCCGCCCGGAGACCGAGGCACCCGGCTGGTACGTGGCGATGAGCGACCCCGTCGTCGGCGACGCCCTGCGACTCCTGCACGACGATCCCGCCGCACCTTGGACGGTTGCCTCGCTGGCGACCGAGGTCGGTCTCTCCCGGGCCGCGCTCGCACGCCGCTTCACCGCTCTGGTGGGCGACCCGCCCATGACCTATCTCACCAACTGGCGCCTCGGGCTCGCCGCCGACCGCCTCCGCCAGCCTGGCGCCTCGGTCGGATCGGTCGCTGCCGACGTCGGCTACAGCAACGCCTTCGCCTTCAGCACTGCCTTCAAGCGCCACCGCGGCGTCAGCCCCAGAGCACACGCCCGCGCCGCTCGCACCCAATCAACGTCCTCTCCAAGTCATCAACCATTTGGTTGACGATTCTGGACGGTGTCGGTACTGTCGGACGGCACCGACGCGAGGAGCGCACCATGGACGAGGCGACCGAGATCCAGCCCGAGGACGAGATCCTCCGGGAGGAGATGGCGGATCGGTTCCGACGGGTGGCGGCGGGGATGACCGAGCGAGTGCTGGCGGTGCCCGCGGAGCGGTGGGACGATCCGGCGCCCTGTGAGGGGTGGGTGGCACGGGACGTGATCGACCATCTGGCGCAATGGCTGCCGGCGTTCTACTGCGGGAGCTTCGGGGTGCTCATCCCCCGGCTCCCGTCCGCGGCCGACGATCCGGTGACGGCGTGGGTCGACCTCCGGGATTTCCTGCAGGCATCGATCGACGATCCCGACGTCGCCTTCCGCACCGGCGCCACCCCGCTCGGGGACACGTTCGCCGGGGCCTTCCACGCCGCCGTGACCGATGTGCTGGTGCACACCTGGGACCTGGCCCGAGCCACCGGCCTCGACGACCGTCTCGATGCCGACGAGGTGCACCGACAGGTGGAGCACCTCGACGACATGCCGTTCGACGCCATGGTGGCGAGCGGGCACTACGGCGCACCCACCGAGGTCCCGGCTGGGGCCGACGAACAGACCCGACTGCTCGCCGCCCTCGGCCGGAACCCGTGAGCGTTCCGGCTCAGACGGAGATCGATGGCTTGTACGCGCTGCCGGCGGGCGAGTTCGTGGCCGCCCGCAACGCTCTGGTGAAGCGGTTGAAGGTGGACAAGCGCAAGGAGGAGGCCGCCGAGGTGGCCGCCCTTCGCAAACCGACAGTCGTGGCGTGGGCCCTCAACCAGGTCGCCCGCGACGACCCCGACGCCGTGGCGCTCGTCATCGAGGCCGCCCAGGGAGTCGCCGAGGCGCAGCGGGAGGTGTTGGACGGCGGTGACGCCAAGGCCCTCCGGGCGGCGACCGCCACGCATCGGGGTGCGGCCGCCGAGGTCGCCGACGCGGCCGTACGCCTCGCCGGCGCGAACAACGCCGACGCTGTCGCAACCACCCTTGACGCCGCTCTCGCCGACGACGAACTGACCGACCGGCTCCGCGCCGGCACCTTGACCGAGACCCTCGCCGCCCCCGCCGGGTTCGGGTTCGGCTTCGCTCTCGGAGACGCACCATCGGCGCCCCGGAAGAGGTCGACACCGACGAGCGCGCCGGCAAAGCCCACGAAACAGGCGAGCAAGAAGGCCGCGTCCCCGACGGCGGACGACAGCGCCGCCGACCGGAA
This sequence comes from Acidimicrobiales bacterium, assembly GCA_036520815.1. Lineage (GTDB taxonomy): Bacteria > Actinomycetota > Acidimicrobiia > Acidimicrobiales > Acidimicrobilacustridaceae > CAMFLJ01. The sequence goes on along the minus strand of DATDIY010000300.1, from coordinate 6,098 downwards.
GGCGCGCGCCGAGGCCCGTCGGGTCGTCGCCCGCCTCGAGAAGGAGCTGGCCAGCGCGGAGAAGGCGGTCACCGCAGCGTCGCGCCGGCTCGAGCAGGCCGGCTCGGAGCTGGCGGAGGCGGAGCGGACGGTGAGCGAGGCGCAACGCCGAGCCGAGCAGGCGGCCACCTCACGCGACGAGGCGGCCTCTGCCCTCGACGATGCGACACAGGTGCGCGAACAGGCCGCTCGCGCCGTCGACGAGGCGCGCGAGAGCTGATCCGTCCCGGGGTCGACCCGGGCGGGTCAGGCCGACAGGGGAAGGTCGGCGCGGCGCCAGATGTCGCGCACGAGCTCGGCGAGAGCGCCGCGCAGCGCGCCGAAGGCGGTCTCGTCGTCGGCCAGCACCACGAGGCGGTCGAGCACTTCGCCGTCGGTGCCCCACGCCTCGATCATCAAGGTGTCGTCGTCGGCGTCCCGGGCCACGACCACGGTGCCGTGTGGGAGCTGCAGCACGGCGACGCAGGCGGCGACGGCCCACGGGCGGGGTCGATCACCCGGACGCTCGCGCAGGGCGTCGATCAGACGGGCCCAAGAGTCACTGGACATCATCGGTCGTTCCTCCGCTCGATCTCCATCCGCACCTCGTCGAGCTGACGGCGGGCGTCCTGCAGGGCTGAGCGCAACGGGCCCGGGTCGGCGGTGGCGCCGACGTCGAGCCAGACGAGCACCAGGCTGCGCTCCCGACCGACGGCGTCGAGGGCGTGCAGCAGCCGTTCCTGGCGCTGGTCGTCGATGCCGCATCCCTCGTAGAAGTTGACGGGGACGTCGGCCGCCACGGTGTTCCAGTCGGCAAGGGAGTCGGCCAGTTCCGTCGACGACGGGTCGCGTTCCGAGGCCGCCGATGCGTCGTCGACGACCGAGCGGCATTCCTCGATGGCGCGCAGGAGGCGAGCCCGTCGGAACCCGGTGCGTTGCTCCCGAGCTTCACGCTTCGCTCCTCCTGCCAGGACTGCGGCCACCACGGCAGCGACGAAGGCGAGCCCGGAGAGGACGACACCCCAGGCGTTCTGATCCCAGGCCGTCGGCCAGTCGAGGCTCATCACCACACCTGCCGAACGCTCACCAATGACACAGGCGACGGTAGGACACCACCTGGTTCGGAGCGCGGATGCTCAGCCGGGTGCGGACACGACGCGGTCGATGGCCGACGCCAGCTGGAAGCACAGCGGGGTCAGGCCGCCGGCCTGGTGGCTCGCCACGTCGATGACGACCCGGTTCCACGAGTTGGACCAGTCGGGGTGGTGGTCGAGCTTCTCCGCGACCATCGCGACACGGGTCATGAAGCCGAACGCCTCGGAGAAGTCGGTGAACTCGAGCTCCCGGTGCAGGGCCCCGTGGACGATCTCCCAGCTCGGCACCTCGGCCATCCGCTCCGCGACCTCGGCACCGTCCAGCACGATCTCCTTCGGCATGGCTCTCTCCTCCTGATGGGGCAGGTGATCAGTGGATCACGTCCCCGCATCCGTCGGGGAGCCGTTCGCCTCCTGTCGCGTCCGCTTGCGCTCGTACATGGCCTCGTCCGCCCGACCGAGCAGCTCGTCGGCGGTGTCGCCCTCGACCGACCGGGCGATGCCCACGCTGGCGCCGGCCACGTCGGCCAGGCGCTCGCCCATGGAGACGGCGTCGTCGAGCCCGATGTGGCGGCACACCACGACGAACTCGTCGCCGCCGAGGCGGGCGACCAGGTCGTCGCCCCGCACGCTGCTGTTCAGCAGGGCGGCCACCTCCTTCAGGCGGACATCGCCGGCGGCGTGGCCCTGGGCGTCATTGATCTGCTTGAACCCGTCGAGGTCGAGGAAGTGCAGCGTCACCGCCCCGTCGACGTCGTTCTCCTCGAGCCACACGGTCACCCGCTCCAGCAGGGCGGCTCGGTTGGCCACGCCGGTCAGCTGGTCGATCCGCACCTTCCGATCGAGGGCCTCCCAGTCGGTCGCGTGGCGCAGCGAGAGGGCGATGAAGTGCGCCATCCTCCCGAGCGTCTCGACGTCGAGCTCGCTGAACCCGTCCGGGCGAGCCGAGACCAGCTTGAGCACGCCGATGGGCGGCTGCCCGTCGAGCACCAGCGGGACGACCATCATCGATCGGATCCCGGCCCGCTGGCAGGCCTCTCGATCGACCCGCTCATCGGTCAGCGTGTCGTCGCAGCGCAGCGGGACTCCCTCGGCGACGCACAGGCCCGAGAGGCTGGCGCTCACGTCGAGCCGGAGCCCGAGCATGCTCGAGACGATCCCGGACACGGCCCGATAGACCATGTCGTCGTCCTCGACGACCTCGACGGCGGCGCCGTCGGCGGCGGTGAGCTCCTCGGTCCTCGCCATCACCATCTCCATGACCCGGGCGGGCTCGTTCAGCTCGGCGGAGATGGCGCTCTGGAACTCGATGATGGCGCGGAGCCGGGCGACCTCGTCGGGGGGCATGTCTCGACATCGACGCGTCGCGCCGCGGCCTTTACGCCTGACTGCCGGATCGACCCTGGAGAACGGAGAAGAGTCAGGCGAGAGGGTCGGCGAACGGATCCGCAAAGGGATCGGAGGCAGGCGTCGCCGCCTCTTCGTCGTCGCCGTCGGTCCACGCCGCGTACCCGGTGGTCTCCAGCTGGCCGGCCAGCTCGGGCCCTCCGGTGGCGGCGATGCGGCCCTTCACCAGGATGTGCACCACGTCAGGCCGCAACTCGTCGAGAAGGCGGTGGTAGTGGGTGATGGCGAGCACACCCAGGCCGGTCTCGGTGGTCGCGGCCTCGACCCGTCGGGCGCAGGCCCGCAGCGCGTCGACGTCGAGCCCCGAGTCGAGCTCGTCGAGCACGGCGAAACGAGGGCGCATCACGGCGAGCTGGAGGGTCTCGTTGCGCTTCTTCTCACCGCCGGACAGGTCGACGTTCACGGGCCGGTCGAGCAGACGGGTGGCGAGGCCGATGCGCTCGGCCTCCGCCGCGATCTCGGCGTGGACGGCGCTGACGTCTCGACCGGTGGCGGCCAGCGCCTCGGTCAGAAGGTCGTCGACGCTGACGCCGGGCACCTCGACCGGGTACTGCATGGCGAGGAACAGACCCGCCTGGGCCCGCTCCCAGGTGGGGAGCCCGAGCAGCTCGAGGCCGTCGAGGGTGACCGATCCGGCCGTGACCGTGTAGCCGGGCTTGCCCATCAACACGTGCGCGAGCGTCGACTTGCCAGAACCGTTCGGCCCCATCACCGCGTGGACCTGGCCGGACCCGATGGCCAGGTCGATGCCGTGGAGGATCTCACGGCCGTTGGCCTCGGCCCGCAGGCCTTCGATGCGTAGCTCAGCCATGTCAGTCGATCTCCACGAAGATGTCGTCGCCGTCGATCTTCACGCCGTACACCGGCGTGGGCTTGGTGGCGGGGAGGGCGTGCGGCTGTCCGTCGACCAGCGAGAAGCAGCTGCCGTGCTTCCAGCACTCGATCTCGAGGGTGTCGCGAAGGACCTCACCCTCGGCCAACGAGACGTCCTGGTGGGTGCACCGGTCGCCGATGGCGTACCAGTCATCGCCGAGACGGACGACGGCGATGCGGGTGGCACCGAGGTCGAAACGGCGCGCTTCACCGTCGGGCACGTCGGCGACGGCGCAGAGGCGTTCGAGGGTCATCGAGCAAAGCTCCGAGCGAGGCGCTCCTCGATGGCCAGCTCCACCAGCGGCGCCACCCCGGCGACCGGGAGATCCTCGAGCACCTCGGCGAAGAAGCCGGCCACCACCAGCCGCTCCGCGATCGCCGTGGGCACTCCGCGGCTCTCGAGGTAGAAGCGCTGGTCCTCGTCGATGGGGCCCACCGTGGAGGCGTGGCTGCACCGCACGTCGTTGGTCTCGATCTCGAGGTTGGGCACCGACTCGGCCCAGGCGTGCTCGGAGAGCTTCAGGTTGCGGTTGGTCTGGAAGGCGTTGGTTCCACGAGCCTGCTTCTCCACCTTGATGAGGCCCGTGTAGACCGAGCGCGAGTGCTCGCCGACGGCACCCTTGAACAACAGGTTCGAGGTGGTGTCCGGCGCGGCGTGCTGCTGGAAGGTGCGGAAGTCGAGCGTCTGGTTGCCCTCGCCGAAGTAGGCGGCCTCGAGGTTGCCGGTGGCGCCGCGGCCGACCAGGTGGCAGTCAGTGCGGGCCCGGGCGTAGTCACCGCCCAGACAGGCCTGCGCCGAGGTGAGGGTGGCGTCGGCGTCGACCCGGCTGAGCTGCGAGGCGATCTGCCAGACGCGTGGGCCGCGCACCTGCACGTTCGTATAGCCGAGGCGGGCCGCCCGGGCCACGTCGAGCTCGATCACCGGGGTGACGAGCGCGGCCACGTCGGTCGACCCGTGCCAGTCGAGCACCGTGGCCTCGGCGTTCTCGCCCAGGCGCACGACCAGACGGGGCTGCACGGCGGCGCCGTCGGCGTCGACCCAGTCGACCACGACCACCGGCGCGTCGAGCACCACACCCGCCGGCACCGACACGAGCACCGGGTCGGGGGCGGTGGCGTCGTTCAGGGCGGCGAAGACGTCCGGACCGTCGCCGGCCACCACACCGAGGGCGGCCTCGCCGTCGGGGCCCTCGACCAGACGACCGGCGAAGACACCCTTGGCCGACCAGGCCGGCGCCACCTCGGCGAACACCACGTAGCCGTTGCGGACCACGACGGTGGCCGACGACGTGGGCAGCGAATCGAGGAGCTCCACGACCGCCGCGGGCACGGCCGGCTCGGGTTCCTCGGGCAGGGTCCAGCTGGCGAGATCGATGTCGGCGACCCGGCTGTAGCGCCAGACCTCCTCATCGGTCGAGGGCACGACGGGCTCACCGATCCGGGCGGCCACTGCGCGGCGACGCTCGTCGAACCAGGCCGGAGCCGGCGACGCGAGGGGGGCGTCGGGAAGAGGGGACATGGAATTCACACTATCGCCGTAGGAGAAATCCCAGCCACCCGGCAGGCGGGCCCTCCTAGGGTTCCCCGTCGTGTTCGACACCACGATCGCGCCCGCCTCCGAGGCCGAGCTCCGCGCCCTGATCGAGGGCCCGGAGGCGTTCACCGAGCGTTTCGGTCGTCGGATCGAGCCGGGATGGTCGAGCTTCGACGGTGTGCTCGAGTAGTCGATCGAGGCCATCACCACCAAGGCCATCCCGACCCAGTGGTCGACCTATTTCTTCCACGACGCCGACGACGGCGCGCTGATCGGCATCGGCGGCTTCAAAGGGGTGCCCGTCAACGGGGCCCATCTGGTGTTGGGAGCTCCCGCTCCCCTAGCTCGGCGTCAACCGCGGTCGTCCGTCCGGAGGTGCGCCCGATGACCGGGGTGACAGCAACACGCCGAGCAGGCCGACGACGATCGAGGTCACTCCGGCTCCGGGACCTCGCGAGAGGCCGCGGCCCTGCCTTCTCTGGTTCGTCCTCAGCAGACCGGGCGCGGGCCACGTTGGGGGAAGGGGCTGTTCGTACGTTGCCGAGGCAGTTCACCCGAGCAACGAGGAGGTCGCCGATGTCGGCACCGACCATGCCCCCCATCCAACACGTGGCCGTGACGGTCACCGATCTCGAAGCCAGCGAGGCCTGGTACAACCGGGTCTTCGGCGTGAAGCCCGTCCTCAGCGAGGACACCGGCCCGTTCCGCCACATCGTCTACGAGCTGGGCCCCACCCTGTTCGGGATCCACGGCTTCCCAGAGCTCACGTCCGTCGAACCGTTCGACGAGCTTCGTCCGGGCCTCGACCACGTCTCGTTCGGTGTCGCCACGCGCGACGAGCTCGTGATGTGGGCCGAACGGCTCGACCAGCTCGGGGTACCCCGTGGCGAGATCAAGGACGCGCCGTACGGCTCAGGCCTGTCATTCCGCGATCCGGACAACATCGCCCTCGAGCTGTTCGCTCCGCCGACCTGAACGGAGCCGCGACCCGGATGACCGTGAGGTCGTCCGGGCCGCGGTCGCCCCGATCAGGACAGCAGCGCCTCGATCGACCGGAGACACCGTGCCGCGTCGAGCGGTTGGGTGGCCACCTCGAACCGGGTCTGCGCCTCCCGGAGGAGCCCGACGCCGCCGGCCACATCACCGTCGGCGGCCAGCCGCTCGCCCCGGAC
>DATDIY010000299.1:0-12669 GCA_036520815.1 Acidimicrobiales bacterium | reverse complement strand
CCCGTCGCACCACGAGAACACCCACATCTACGAGAACTCGGCGACGTTCCGACCGTCAGAGGTGGGCGGCCCGATGAGCGAGGCCGAGAGGACCGCCACCTTCGGCGACACCGACACCAAGCGCGACGAGCAGTACAAGGTGAAGCGCAAGGAGCGGTACCCGGAGGAGTGCGCCGCCCGCGTGGTCGACGCCATCCACAACCACCAGTTCTACGTCTTCACCCACCCCGAGACCCGGTCCGCGGTCGAGCACCGATTCGGCCAGATCCTCGCCGGGTTCGACGACGCCGACGCTTTCGACGACTCCGCGTTCGAGCACTGATCCCTGGTTGTCGGCAGGGTCTGGCGGAGCGGGATCGGCGATCGGTCAGCCGACCGTGACAGGAAGGCGTTCCCAACCCCGCGTGTCGATGCCGCCGGTGAGCCGGGCGCCTTCGTGGTCGACCATCCACTCCGGGATCCGGGGAAGGATCGCCTCGAGTGCGAGGCGGGTCTCCATCCGGGCCAGGTTGGCGCCGAGGCAGAAGTGCGGTCCGAAGCCGAACGTCAGGATCTGGCTCGGCGGGCGGTGGATGTCGAAGCGCTCCGGGTCGTCGAACTTGCGGTCGTCGTGGTTCCCAGCGCCCGGCAGCATCACGACGATGGACTCCGCCGGCACGGTGCCGCCGTCGAACTCCACGGCCGTCGTCGCCCAGCGCGCGTTCTGGTAGGCGGGTGACTCGTAGCGGAGGATCTCCTCGACCGCGCCGGGGATCAACGAGGGGTCATGGACCAGTTCCCGCCGCTGGTCGGGATGGTCACTGAGGATGCTCCCCGCCCAGCTGATGGCCGTGGCCGTGGTGTCGCTGCCGGCGCTCGTGATCAGCGTCAGGTAGGTGACGATCTCCTCCCGAGCCAAGGTTCGGGTCCTGCCGGTCTCGTCCTCGAACTCGTGGTTCAGCAGCTGGGTCATGACGTCGTCGGTCGGGTTCTTCTCCCGCCAGTCGAGGTACTCGTTGAACCACCTGGCCGCGTCGAGGATGCCCTCGAGCGCTTGGCGCTCGGGGTCGTCAGCGGTCTCGTGCATGTTCTTCTGGAAGGTCTCGAGCAGCGAGGGCTGGTCCTCCTTCGGCACGCCGACGAGCATCCCGATCACCTGCACCGGCAGCCGGAGAGCGAACTCCTTGGTGAAGTCGAACCGCTCCCGCCCGACGAGCCCGTCGATGATCTCGGTCAGGAGATCCCGGATCTGGTGCTCGAGCCCGGCCACCGCCCGAGGCGTGAAGAGCCGCGAGACGATGCCCCGATGCATCGTGTGCACCGGCGGGTCTTCGAAGATGAACAGCCCAGGGGGCAGCTCCATCGGGTGGCGCAGCAACTCGTAGATGCCACCCTTCCCCGAGATGAACGTCTCCCGGTCGCCGAGGACCCTCACGATGTCCGCGTGCCGGGAGACGGCGTAGAAGTCGTACTCCTCGTTGTAGTAGAGGGGCGCCTCGTCACGGAGCCTCCGGTAGACGTCGTACGGCGAGGCGTAGATCTCCCGGTCGTACATGTCGTAGTGGACGCTCGACGCGACCGTCATCGTTCCCCCAAGTTCCCCAGCTCCATCGCCGTCCTATTGTGGCACGGGCGTGCCACATGGTAGGAGAGGCACACGATGGACGCAATCGAGCGCAGAGCCGCCCGGTGAACGCCCGATCACCGCTCCGCCACCACGCCCACATCGAAGGAACGACGACATGACCGACACGACCAGCGACGTCATCAGCTACCCGATCGTCACCGAGCACGCGCTCGACGTCGACGCCCGCTGCATCGCGCTCCAGCCACGAGGGCCGGTGCGGGTGCAGCTGCCGTACGGCGAGCCGTGCTGGCTGGCGACCAGCTACGACGACGTGAAGGCCGTGCACGGCGACCGGCGGTTCGGCAAGGAGTTGGGCGTCCAGCACGACCCGCCCCGGCTCCACCAACGGGCGGCGATCGATCCCTCGATGCTGGCGATGATGGATGCGCCGCGGCACACCCGAATCCGGAAGCTCACGTCGGCCACGTTCGCCAAGCCGCGGGTGCGCGCCATGTCGGGCTGGGTCGACGGGTTCGTCGCCGAGCTCCTCGACGAGATGGCCGCCAAGGGCGACACGGTCGACTTCATGGACTTCTCGTGGGCGCTGCCGAACCACGTCGTCACCGGCATCCTCGGCATCCCTCTCGACGACGTCCCGATGTTCCGAGGTTGGATCGACACCATGCTGGCGGCGAGCTCGACCCTCGAGCAGCGGGCCGAGAACCACGGAAAGCTCCTCGAGTACATCCGCGGGCTCATCTCGGAGCGTCGCGCCAACCCCACCGACGACGTGCTCAGCGAGCTGGTGCAGGCCCGGGACGACGAGGACCGCCTCACCGAGGACGAGCTCGTGATGCTCAGCCTCTCCCTGTTCCTCGGTGGCTTCGAGACGACGGTCGCCGAGCTCGGCTCGATGGTGTTCACGCTGCTGTCCCAACGGCGGCTCTGGGAGGAACTGGTCGCCGACCGGGACCTGTTGCCAGCGGCTATCGACGAGCTGTTCCGGTGGATCCCGAGCTTCCGCTACGGCTTCCCGAACCCACGCTGGGCAATCGAGGACGTCGAGCTCAGCAACGGCGTGGTGATCCCAGCCGGTGACGCGATCATCGGAGAACGCTCCGTCGCCCACCGCGACGAGACCGTGTATCCCCACGCCTCGGAGATCGACTTCCACCGGGAGAACCCGGCACCTCACCTGATGCTCGGCTGGGGGCCCCACCACTGCGTGGGCGCCCACCTGGCGACCCTCGAGCTCCACCTCTCTCTCGCCGCGATCCTCGAGCGGTTCCCCACCATGCGCCTCACCGTCGACCCGTCCGAGATCGAGTGGTCCACCCAGACCCTGCTGCGGAGTCCTGAGGCCCTCCCCGTCGCCTGGGGATGACGAAGGAGCTTTGCCCGCGGCCGACCATCGCCCTCGGCATCGACGGGTGCGAGGCGGCCGGCCTCGGCGAAGCGGCCAATCAGTCCGGCCGAGGGCGGATCAGGTTCTCCTGGGCGATGGAGGCCACCTGCGACCCGTCGTGGTGCCACATGTGACCGGTGTAGAAGCCGCGAGCGTCCGCCAGCGCCAGGGGCTCGAGCTCGATGAAGTGCCACTCGTCCATCCGCGTGGGCCGATGCAGCCAGACGGCGTGGTCGAGGCTCACCATCACCTTCAGGTGCGCGGGCCCGGCCGCGTTCCAGGGCGTGCCCAGGTCGGAGGCGTAGAACTGGAGGCAGTCGTGCAGCATCGGATCGTCGGGGAGCGGCCCCACCGCCCGCACCCACAGCCGGCCACCGATGCGGCGCTCGTCGGGCTCGTCGCCTTCGACGACCTCGCGCAGCACCTCGAAGCACCCGCCCAGCGTGTGCGCGGCCTCGACCTCCATCGAGGCGCGTGACGGCACCCGCTCGGGCATCGGCTGGAGCAGCTCCCCGGTCTCCTCCGGGGTGTGGAACGAGCAGACCATCGTGAAGATGGGCTCACCCTCCTGGATGGCGGCGACGCGACGGGCGGAGAACGAGCGACCGTCGGTGTCGCGGTGCACCTCGAACTCGATCGGGAGCGCCGGGCGCCCCCGGCGCAGGAAGTAGGCGTGGGCCGAATGCGCCCGACGGTCCGGATCGACGGTCGTGAACGCGGCGTGGAGGCCCTGGGCGGCGACGAGGCCGCCGAAGAGATGACCCTCGACCTGGTCGCTGATGTCGATGCCGAACCGATCGTCGCCGAGGTGCTCCGGGGCGATCAGGGCCAGGAGGCGCTCGACCACACCTGACGTCGTGGCCGCTCCGACGGACGCAGGTGAGAGGTCTGGACTCGGCACGGCGCCGAACGTAGCTCTCCCGCACCGGGCCTCTGTCCGACTGTGGCCTCGGCCCGCAGGGGACCCCGCTCAAGGTGGCGGCAACGCGTGTCGATATGGGGCTCGGCACCCGATCAGACGGTCGAGCGGAGCGACGCTGATGGCACCACTGCGGCCGCGAGGCCGAACATGAGCCCGTTGGAGAGCCGGACCCTCCGACTCCACGTCGCCCGGCGACTCTCGTTCGGGCCGACGAACGCGCTGATGGGGAGCATCAACAAGGTCGGCACCACCCAGTGGATCGACAACCAGCTCAACTGGAGCGCCATCAGCGAGTCGGCGATCGACCCGTACCTGGCGAAGTTCCCACGAGCGTCGATGACGGCGAGCCAGATCGCCAACGGCGTCGACCCGTGGATGGTCAAGTACGACCTGGCGATGGCCACCCTCATCCGCGCCGTGTGGGGCAAGCGGCAGCTCTACGAGCTGCTGTGCGACTTCTGGTCGAACCACTTCAACATCGACGTGAACCACGACACCGCGGCGGCTCACAAGCCCACCGACGACCGCAACGTGGTGCGCCGCCACGCCACCGGGCGCTTCGCCGACATGCTGGTGGCCTCGGCCAAGTCCCCCGCCATGCTCGTGTTCCTCGATCAGGCATCGTCGCGTGCCGACGGCGACCGGATCCCGAACGAGAACTACGCCCGTGAGCTGCTCGAGCTCCACACCGTGGGCATCGGCGGCGGGTACGACGAGGCCGACATCAAGGAAGTCGCCCACCTGCTGACCGGGTGGACCCTCACCGACCCGTGGGTCGGCAAGTACACGTTCAACCCCACCTGGCACGACATGGGCCCCCTCGCCACCGGGGGCAGCGTGCTCGGCTGGAAGCCGAACGGGCTCACCGGGCAGGCCGCCGGCCAGTCGTTCCTCGTGCACCTCGCTCGGCACCCGAAGACCGCCAACCGGTTGGCCTACAAGCTGGCGGTGCGCTTCATCGGCGATCACGTCAAGCCGACCGACGCCGTGGTCACCAACGCGGCGAAGGCCTACACGTCCAACGACACGGCCATCGCGCCGATGGTGCGGTCGCTGTTGCTGTCGGCCGAGTTCACGGCGGCACCGGCGAAGAAGGCGCGCCGACCCTTCGAGTACGTGGCGGGATCCATGCGCCAGGTCGGGATGAAGTTCGATCCGGCCAAGAGCGAGAACATGATGTGGATCTCGATCGACCTCCTCTCGAAGCTCGGTCAGGTCCCCCACTGCTGGCCCGCGCCGAACGGCTATCCCGACAGCGACGGGAAGTGGCTGTCGGCCGGGGCGATGGTCTCGCGCTGGAACGCGGCCACGACGATCGGCCAGGGCATGTGGCTGGGGATGCCGGCGTACGACCCGGCCCGCCTGCTCGGGACCCCGGTGCCGACGACGGTGGGCGGCGTGATCGACAAGCTCTCGGTCAGCGTCCTGCAGGCGAAGCTCCCGGCGTCGCTGCGCAACGCGATCCTGGGGGCGGTCGGCATGACGGCCGACACGCCCTGGCTGAGCTGGTACAACTCCCGCGGCCTGCTCTCCTACGTCCTCCAATCGCCCGCGAACCAGATGAGGTGAGCACGATGGACGAGCCGCGCGAGAGCGCCGACCGACCCGTCGCCGTGCCCCTCACCCAGGGCTTCGGACGGCGACGCTTCCTCACCATGGCGGGCGGCGCCGCCGCCGCAGTCGCCGCCACGGCGTGGGTCCGGCCCTCGCTCCTGCTCGGTGGCTCGGCCGTCGACGCCGCCGGCGTCCCCACCGGCAACACCCTGGTGCAGCTGTTCCTGCGGGGCGGGGCCGACGGGTTGAGCCTGGTCGCTCCTCTCGGGGACATCACCTACCAGACGCTGCGCCCCGGCATCGCCGTACCCGACGGAGCGGCGCTCGCCCTCGACGGCCGCTTCGGGCTGCATCCACGCGCCGTGGCGCTGAAGGCCCTGTACGACCAGGGTCGCCTGGCGGTGGTTCCCGCCGCGGGCTCGCCGGCGCCGACGCGATCGCACTTCGAGGCGCAGGACCTCATGGAGAAGGGCACGCCCTCCACGAACCTCACGCCCGACGGATGGTTCGGCCGGTGGATGACCCGCTCGGGCTCGTCCGAGGAGAACGCCCTGCGAGGTGTCGGCGTGGGCAACGGGCTGCAGGCCGCCCTGCGCGGTTCGAGCGCGATCTCCACGCCCGACCTGTCGTCGCTGCTCGTCAACGACCTCGACACCGTCACGTGGACCCATGCGCCGGGCGAGATGACCCGAGCCCTCAGTGAGATGTACCGCGTGACGACCAACGGCGCCCTGAAGATGCAGGGCACGGCGGCGCTTGCCGTCGTCGCCGAACTGGCACCGATCGTCCAGAACTCCGCTCTGCCCGAGGGCTGGCCCCCGGAGTTCGGTCGTGGCCTCTGGCCCATCGCGCGACTGCTCTCCGCCGGCATCCCGGTCGAGGCGGCCGCCGTCGACATCGGCGGCTGGGACTTCCACGACCACATGGGCTCGGCCACCGACCCGAACGGCGAGATGGGTCGCCACGTCGCCGGCCTGGACGCCGCCATCGGGAAGTTCTTCGAGTACCTCGGTCCCGTGGGCGATCGGGTCACCGTCGTCGTCATGAGCGAGTTCGGCCGCCGCATCGAGGCCAACGCCTCCGGCGGCACCGACCACGGTCGCGGCCAGGCGATGTTCGTGGCCGGTGGAGGGGTGAGCGGCGGGGTGAAGGGTGCGTGGCCCGGACTCCTCGACACCGACAGCGGCGACGTGCGGGTCGTGAACGACTACCGCGCCGTGCTGAGCGAGGTCCTCGCCCAGCGCATGAGGGTCACCGATCTCGGGCCGGTCTTCCCGGGCTTCGACACCTCCTCGGCATCCTGGCTCGGCGTCACCGCTCCCGCTTGATCTCACCGACAGTTGCGGTGCTTCAGAGCACCTCGACGCTGCATCCGATGCCCGGTGCGGCGGCGAGCCGACGGTCCCCGGTGAGCAGGTCGAGCTGCATCAGCTCCGCGAGTGCGACGTAGGCGGCGTCGTAGATCGTGAGGTTCTGGCGCAGCTCCCAGCAGCGATGCAGGAGCGGCCCGTGCGGAGCGCGCTCGAGTCGGAGGGAACGGAGGTCCTCGAGAGCGAGCGTGGCTCGCCGTTCGTCGATGGCGCCGGTCGAGACGAGTCGTCGCCAGGCCGAGGCCACCTCGAGGTCGATCAGATGCGGGGCGACGAGCTGCTCGCCCCGAAGCCGCGTTCGGACGAGGTCTCCGTCGGGGCCGTCGTCGGCGAGCCCGGTGACGATGACGCTCGCGTCGACGACGATCAACGAGCGTCGCGGTCGGCGCGCACTGCCTGGACCGCAGCCTTCAGCGGGGCGCTGCCGCCGGCGCGGTCACCGGCGCGGTCGAGCACCTCGTCCAGCGTCGGCGTGCTCGCCTCCAGTTCGAGACGGGCCAACAGGTACTCCTGCAGGGACATTCCTGCCGCCGCCGCACGACGACGCAAGGTCGCGTGCACCTCATCGGGCACGTCTTTCACCTGGATGCTCGGCATACCGAAAGGGTAGCGCCACTTTGGCGCCATCACATGTGATCTGGCGCCACCGTTGATCCGAGGGCCGAGGCCGAGGGTGGCCGCTGGATCCCTACGGGATCGTGACCGGCAGGCTCTCCCAGCCGCGAGTGTCGATGCCCTTCGTGAACTCGGCCCTGTCGTAGTCGATGTGCCACTCAGGGATCCGCGGCAGGATCGTCTCGAAGGCGATCCGGGCCTCGAGCTTGGCCAGGTTCGCGCCGAGGCAGAAGTGGGTTCCGAAGCTGAAGGTCATCAGCTGGCCCGGTTTGCGGTGGATGTCGTAGACCTCGGAATCGTCGCCCCACTTGCGCGGATCGCGGTTCGCCGACGGCGGCAGCACCACCAGCACGGAGTCGGCCGGAACGGTCTGGCCGTACCACTCGGTGTCCTTCGTGGTCACCCGGCAGAAGTGGTAGGAGGGCGGCTCCATCCGCAGCGACTCCTCCACCATTCCCGGGATCAGCGACAGGTCCGCCGCCACCTCGGCCCGGACCTCGGGGTGGTCGTTGAGCAGGCTCCCGCACCACGAGATGCCCGTGGCGGTGGTGTCGCTTCCCGCAGAGGTGATCAGCGTCAGGTAGCCGATGATCTCGTCGCGGCGCAGCGTCCGCCGCTCACCCGACTCGTCCTCGAACTCGAACTGCAGGAGCTGGGTCATGACGTCGTCGGACGGGTGCTTCTCGCGCCAGTCGAGGTACTCGTTGAACCACACAGCGGTGGCCATGACGCTGTTTGCCGTCTGCTGGTCCGGATCGGCGGAACCCTCGTGGAGGCTCTGCTGGAAGATGGCGAGGAGGTCGCCCTGGTCCTCCTTGGGCACCCCCACCAGCATGCCGATCACCTGCACGGGGAGCTTCAGGGAGAAGTCCTTCATGAAGTCGAAGCTGTCGCGGCCCTCGAGCTCGTTGACGATCTCGGTGCACAGCCGGCGGATGTCGCCCTCCAGGCTGCTCACCGCCCGCGGCGTGAACAGCCGCGACACGATCCCGCGGTGCATGGTGTGCAGCGGCGGGTCCTCGTTGATGAACATGCCGGGCACGCTCGGGTAGTCCGAGCGCACGACGTTGAGCACCATGCCCTTGCCGGAGATGTAGGTCTCGCGGTCCTGGAGGACCTTGATCATGTCCTCGTGGCGGGCCACCGCCCAGAAGTCGTACGGCTCGTTGTAGTAGAGCGGTGCTTCGTCGCGCAGACGACGGAACGTCTCGTACGGCGAGGCGTAGATGTCCCGGTCGTACATGTCGTAGTAGACGTCGGACGTGGTGCTCGTCACCGTCATCTCGGCTTCCCCCTGTCGGCGATGTGCCAGCGCTGCTCGTGGGATGGCCAGCCGGTCGGAGACAGCCGATCGACGAAGCCGCGTGCGCGTTCCCCCCGGAACCTCACGTCCCACACGCTGAGGTCTCGACCTTACATCTACCCCGCTGGGCCCGGCCCCGAACGCATGCGGCCTCGTGGAACGGGTAGGAGCGTTCCAACGATGGACGGAGCGCGACCGGTAGCTCGCGCTGACGACTGGAGGGCCAGATGGACACATCGACATGGATCTTGATCGCGGTGATCGCTGCGGTCGTGGTGGTCGTGGTCGTCCTCGTCGCCGTGGCGGTGCGTCGTCGGGGTGCCCCTGCCCGGGCCGAGCAGCGGCGCCAGGAGACCTTCGAGCACCGGCGCGAGGCAGAGCTGAAGGCCGCCGAGGCCGACCGCCTGGAGGCCCAGGCTCGGCTGGAGGCAGCCCAGGCTGAGCGCAAGAGCGCCATCGGCGACGTCACGAAGGCCGAGGCGAAGCGCGAGGCCGTTCTCGCCGAGGACCGGCGGGAGCAAGCCCGGTCGCTCGCTGACGAAGCCGCCGAGCTCAACGCCAAGGCAGACCGGCTCGGCGGGGACCGTCCCGGCCAACGCACCGACACACCCGAAGAGGCCGACGTCCCCAGGACCGAGGGCTCAACCCACCGGAGCTGAGCGATCGAGAGCCCGGGGCCGCGTCCTAGAACCGGCCTACCTGCCGCTCGAGCCAGCTCTCGACCAGCTCGGCCCAACGCCGACGCGCACCGCTGCGGGCGAACGCGGCGATGCCGTGGGGCACACCGGCCAGCACGTGCAGGTCGGTGGGGACTCCCACCTGGTTCAGCCTCGACGCGTAGTCGACATTCTCGTCACAGAAGCCGTCGGCGGTGCCCACGATCACCAGCGTGGGCGGTAGTCCGGCGAGGTCGGTGGATCGAGCGGCCGCCGCATAGGGGTCGACCTCGCTCCCGTAGCGCTCGCCGAGATACGAGCGCCATCCGAATTCGTTCTCCTCGCGCGACCAGATCGGCAGGCCGTCGCGGCGACTCGACGAGGTGATCTGGCGATCGTCGATCATCGGGCACTCGAGAAGTTGGAAGGCCAGTCGGAGCTCGCCTCGGTCGCGGGCGAGAAGAGCCAGAGCGGCGGCGAGCCCACCACCCGCGCTGTTGCCGACGACACCGATCCTCTCGGCGTCGATGCCGAGCTCGTCGGCATGCTCGAAGGTCCAACGCAGTCCGGCGTAGCAGTCGTCGAGCGGACCCGGATACGGCGTCTCCGGCGCCAGGCGGTAGTTGACGGCCACTCCCACGCAGGGAACCCGCGGGCAGAGCGCGTCGAACCTGATGTCGTCCATCTCGTAGCTACCGATGACGTAGCCGCCACCGTGCATCGAGTACGCGCACGGGAGCGGCCCTTCGACGCCTTTCGGACGGTGGACCCGTACGACCACTCGAGGGTTCTCGCTCACGACGTGATCCACCCGTTCGACCGCATCGGACCGGGGCAGCCGGGCGTACAGCGCATCGCGCGCCAGCCTCGCTTCGTCGAGGGTGCCGGCCGACAGACGCGACTGGGCCGGAGCCCGGGCCAACGACGCCGCTATCTCCGCGTCGAGCACGACGTCACCGGGCCCGTCGCTGCCGGAGGTGGCCTCAGACGTCACGGGTTGATCCTCATGACCTCGAAGACGACGCCCCCGACTTCGGCGTAGAAGAAGGTGATCGTCCCCTCGTTCCAGGTGTGCTCGAGGATCTCTGTGCAAGGGGCCCCGAAACCCTCGCAGCGCTCGTGGGCGCCCTCGACGTCGCGGGTGCCGATCGCCACGCCCCAGATGCGCGGCGCGTCGGCCGCCACCACCTGGAACTCCCGGCTCGTACCGTCACCCACGATGAACCCGGCCGGATCCTCCCCCGCACCGCGGAACTGGAGAACCGCAGCACGGGTGAACTCGCCGTCGTCGTCCCGCGCCGGCGACACGGCGACGCGCGGAGTGATCGTGTCGACCGGTCCCATCGGCCAGCCTTCAGGGATGTCCACCACCTCGGAGAGGAATCGGCTGATCCGCTCGGGATCGGGCGACGCGATCTTCACGTGGTTGATTCGATCCATGTGGTCTCCACCTCGTGCCGGCTGATGTTGGCCCGGCGAACGCTAGAGGGCCCCGGACGCATCGACTGCCGAGCCGAGTCGACGCTCTGCGGTCGGAGGCGACGATCGGCCGGCGGAGGCTCGGTTCCCCAACGAGCTAGGGGCTCACGTCGAAGCGGTAGACGTTGGTGTCGCGAGGCTCGAAGCCGATGCGCTGGTAGAGACGGTTCGCCGCCTCACGACTTGGCCGGGAGGTCAGGTCGACCGTCTTGGCACCGAGCAGTCGGGCCCGTTCGATGGCGTGGAGGTTGAGCGCCTCACCGACGCCCCTGCCGCGCGCGTCGCCGTCCACCACGACGTCCTCGATCCAGGCCCGCACACCGGTGGGGATCCGGAACCACGCCAGGGTGAGGCTGCCGAGGATGGCGTCGTCGGCGTCGTGGTCGACGGCGATCAGCAGGATGCTGGCTGGGGCGTCGACGATGGCGGCCAGCTCGTCCTCGGTCGGAGGGGGGTTCGACGACGACAGCTGCGGCACCAGCCGCTCGAAGGCGGCGACCAGTTCCGGGGTCACCTCGGTGGCCTCGACGATCTCGACGTTCGACATGGCGACGAGCCTAGGCAGGCACCGCCGACGCCCCGGATGCGCCAGGGAGCGACCACCGTCACCGGTACCCTGGAACCGATGTCGGACCCCTCGGGCGAGAGCTTCCCCCATCTGCGCTGGTCGGCCCAGCCCGACCTGCCCGCCGCGCCGGTGCTCGTCGCTGCCTTCGGCGGTTGGAACGACGCCGGCGACGCCGCCACCACCGCCCTCGACCACCTCGCCGACCAGTGGGGCGGTCGCCCGTTCGTCGACATCGACCCCGAGATCTTCTTCGACTTCACCTCGACCCGCCCCGAGGTCCGGATCGATCTCGAGGGCCAGCGGAGCATCGACTGGCCGGAGAACTCGTTCCGGGCGTGCATCACCCCCGCCGGGCAGGGCCTCGTGCTGCTGTCGGGGGTCGAGCCCCAACTGCGGTGGCGCACCTTCTGCGACCACGTGATCGGCGTAGCCCGCTCGGTCGGTGCCCGCACCGTCGTCACCCTCGGTGCGCTGCTCGCCGAGGTCCCCCACTCTCGCCCGGTATCGGTGTTCGGCACGGCCTATGCCGATGCCGACGCCGAACGCCTCGAGCTCCGTCCCTCCCGCTACGAGGGCCCCACCGGCATCACCGGCGTCCTGCACGCCTCCTGCCACGACGCCGGCATCCCTTCGGCCGCGCTCTGGGCCGCGGTGCCCACCTACGTGCCCTCCGCCCCCTCCCCCAAGGCGGCGCTGGCCCTCGTCGTGCGCACCTCCCAGCTGCTCGGTCTCGAGACCGACACCACCGAGCTGCGCTTCGCCACCGACGCCTACGAGCACCAGGTGTCGGAGCTTGTGGCCGAGGACGAGGAGACGACCGAGTACGTCGCCCACCTCGAGCAGCGCTACGACGAGGAGCCGGACAGCTTCACCGACGGCGAGAGCCTCGTCGACGAGGTCGAGCGCTTCCTTCGCGACCAGGACTGACGGCGAGGGAGCACCGCCTCCCCCTCCCCATCTGGTCGCCGATCGCGTTGCGGCGGAGCGTCGCCGGCTTCTCCGGATCTCTTGGGATTCTTCGATTCGCCTGTTGCGCGCGGGCGTTCGATCGGGCATACTGGTGTTCTTCCCCCTCGACACCACCGCTGCTCGATGTTCGTGAGCGCCGGGCGGTGTCCTTCGTTCGGTTTCCGGTGCGAGGTCCGAGATGGGTCACGGGGAAGACATGGCGAACAGCTCTGCGGATGACTCCACCGACGACGCGTCGCGCCGTGAGCCGCGGCCGGTGGGTGTCGGGGTGCGGCCGGTGGC
>DATDIY010000298.1:0-3117 GCA_036520815.1 Acidimicrobiales bacterium | reverse complement strand
GTCCACGACGAGATGACACTGGAGGCCTACCTCGCCCTCGGTGGCATCGCCGGTGCCATCGGCACCCGCGCCGAGGAGGTGTACGGGCAGCTCACCGCTGGAGAACGCGAGATCTGCCGGCGGATGTTCGGTCGGCTGATCGCCATCTCGGGCGCCGCCACCGACACGCGCCGCCGGGTCCGGGTCAGCGAGCTGCGAGCGGTGGAGGCCCAGGCCATCGAGACGGTGGTCGGCCGGTTCGTCGACGCCCGCCTGCTCGCCTTGGACCGCGATGACACCAGCCGCGAGCCGACCCTCGAGGTCGCCCACGAGGCGCTGTTCCGCGAGTGGCCGAGACTGCGTGCCTGGATCGCCGACGACCGCCAGACCATCGCCGCGCTCCGCCACCTGAACGCGGCGACGGAGACATGGACGCAGACCGGGTACGACAGCGAGCTGTATCGCGGGGCCCGTCTCGCCGGGGCCCTCGACCTCGCCGAGCACCACGCCGACCGCCTCACCCCCGACGAGCGTGCGTTCGTCGATGCCAGTCGGGCCCTCGCCGAGCGGGAGTCGGTCGCCCAACGGCGGCAGAACCGGCGCCTGCGGTTGCTCCTCTCGCTCACGGGGATGTTGTTGGTGGTCGCACTCGTCGCAGGGTCCGTCGCCTTCGTGAAGGCCGACCAGGCCGGCGAGCGCGCCCACGATGCCCAGCTGGCGCGCGCTGCCGCCGACGTCGACCGCCTCGTCGCGGTGTCCCGTTCGGAGGGCACGGCTCGCGACATCGCCGCCCTCGCCGCCCTGGAGGCCCACCGGCTCTCCCCTTCGGCGACAACCCGGAACGCGCTCCACGAGGCCATCACCGCCGACCCGACCTACCGCGGCTCGTTGACCACGTCGCCGGTCCTCGACCTCGCCAGCACACGTTCGGGGGAGCGTGTCGTCGCGGCAGCCCCGACCACGATCGACGTCTACGACGTCGGGACGAGGAGCCAGGTCGCCAGCTGGCCCGTGCCGGGTGGCGCGCCGCTCGCGATCGGCGACATCCGCCTGGCGGTGTCGGAGGACGCGTCGGTCGTTGCCGCCGCGACACCTGCCGGGACGAGCGTCTACGACGGGGCCACGGGCGAGGTGGTCCTCACCGTTCCGGGCAGTGCGACAACGGTCGCGCTGTCCGCCGACACGACGAGCATCGCCGTCGGTAGGGAGACCGGCGTGGTCGAGGTGTGGGATCTCGACAACGTCGGCGGACCGGTGGCCCAGACGACACACGTCGGCGGCGATGGGACGGGGGTGGCGGAGCTGGCCTGGCATCCGGACGGCGGCACGATCGCCATCGGCACCTCCGACGGTGACGTGGTCCTGTGGCAGATCGGTCGCGACACCAGCGTCTGGCAGATCGACGGCGAGCGGCCGGTCGCTGCTCCGGCCGACGCCCGCTCGCGATTGGGTCCGAGAGCGTTGTTCACGGCGGACGGCGGCCGTCTCGTCGTGGCGACCTACTTCGCAGCCGGCACCGACCGGTCCACTCGACAGGTGCAGGAGATCCGGGTCTACGACATGGAGACGCGGACCGAGGCCCTGGAGCTGCGCCGACCGTGGTCGGAGTACGCGGCGCCCCTGCTCAGCTGGGCCGGGCCGGACCAGGGGATGCTGCTCGCAGTCGGCGGCGCCAACGCCGCGCTCATCGAGGTGGGCGTGTCCGCCACCGCGGACGGGCTCCCGAACCCGCAGATCGCCACGTTCGCCGGCCACCCGAACGTCCGGGCGGCGTCGGCGCTGTCCGACGATCTCATCGCGGTGGGAACCGCTCGCGGGATCGAGTTGCGCTCCCTGCGCAGCGGCAACGTCGCCGTCAGGCGGCTCGCACCGCCGACTGAGCAGCAGCAGCTCCTGCACAGCGGCGGCTACGGCTTCGTCTTCGTCGCGCTCGATCACCTCGGCGACCGGGTCCTCGCCCAGTGGGGTGGCCCGGCGCACAGCAACCCGGGCCGGGCCGAGGTGCTCGATCTCACCCGATCCGGTGCCGAGTGGGAGCCCTTCACCCTCGCCGACGGGTCGACGCCCTTCTTCGTCCTCCCAGTGGGCGTGAACCTGCTCGTCTTCAATGGGTTCGAATCGGCTGATGGCCCGAGGGTGGCCACCTGGGACAGCGGCCCGACCGGACCAGCCGTGGCTTCGATCGACTCGGCCTACCGGGGTCGGTCCCCCGATGTATCGCTCTCGGGCCACCGGCTCTACCTGGGCTCTCTGGAGCACGATCTGTTGGCCGATACGGCGACGGGCGGCGATGTCCTCCGGCTCCCGGGCGTCGACTCGGAGAAGCCCTACACGGATGCTCGCTTCTCCACCGACGGAACTCTGTTCACCCGCCCGGACGGCAGGGGAGGCACCGAGGTCTACGACGCCACCAGCGGAGCCCCGATCCCGTTCGAGCACCGGCTCGAGGCACGGCTCTTCGGACCGAGGGGGACCTGGTTCGCGGTGGCCGAGTCGTCGGGCACAGTTCGGCTCCACGACCAGGTGACCGGCGAGCCCATCGGGAGTCCGATGGCGGGGCACGACGGGCTCATCAAGAACTTCGTCCCGAGCCCCGATGGCACGCGGTTCCTCACAGCAGGGGTCGACGGCACCACCCGGGTGTGGGACGTCGGCTCGACCTCGCAGGTGGGCCGGACCATCGTCGCCGGCAGCGCGACGACGTGGTGGCTCGGCTGGTCCGGTGACGGTCGCTTCGTCGTGGTGTCTCCCACCGGCAACGCGGATCCCGACCTCGACCGGATCGAGATCTGGAACTTCGACGACGAATCCTGGCCGGCTCTCGCCTGTGAGGTTGCCGGCCGGAACCTCACCCAAGCGGAGTGGGCCGACTTCGGCCCCCGAACGATGGAGCGTCGCGCCACCTGCGAGCAGTTCCCGCTCTGATGCTCCGTCCAGCGGCTACCGTCGCGATTGGTGCGTGGCAAACGATCGGTGGGGCGGCGGGCCCCCGATGGCGCAGGTGGCGATGCTTCGTCCCGGCGGATGGAGCCGGCGGGACCGGACGAGCCGGCGCGTCTCGAGCAGGTCGTGCGCCTGTTCGCCGAGCACACCCTCGACGTCGTGTTCCGCGTCGAGCTGCGGCCCGAGCCGCACGCT
>DATDIY010000297.1:0-5428 GCA_036520815.1 Acidimicrobiales bacterium | reverse complement strand
ACGATGGCGCTGCAGCGGCCGCTGGCCCACCCGTCGATCGTGGTCGGCGCGGCGGTTGCCGGCGGATTGGCCGAGACCGCGCTCATCGGCACCTCGGCCATCCCGGCAGCGTTGGCGTTGTCAGTGGTGACCGAGGCAGCCGAGACCTACGCCCAGTCGTCGGTGCTGGTGCGAAAGTTCCGCGACGCCGGCATCGAGCCCGAGGTCGGCGACGTGCTGGCCGAGCTGGCCCAGCTCGCGCCCGGAACCGTGCTCGGGCGGTCCCGCCACCAGACCGCGGCGATGCTGCGCACGACGGCCCTGCCCAAGGTGGCGGCCACCCTCCAACGACGGGTCGGCATGCGGGTGGCGTCGCTGGCGACGCTGGTCGGCCCCGCGCTGATCGAAGGCGGCATGGCGACCTGGGGTGTGGTCAAGGCCTCCCGTCACCATGTCGGGGGTGGCTCGGCCGAGCTGCCGGCCGAGGGCGAGGACCGGCCCGACTGAGGAGTTGGGCGTCGATCGACAGGCGGTTATCCTTCCGCAGCCCCCGAGCTACGGAAGGATCCTGGTAGGATCCTTCCGTAGAGCAGCTCCTGTCGGAAGGATGCGCCATGCGGACGGTGACGAGGGAGTGGGAAGGTCGGCCCGTCCAGGCGGCCTGGCCCGAGCCGCTCGCCGATGCGGAGTTCGAGCTCTCGGGAGCGACGATGCGGGCGGTGGCGGCGGCCGAAGTGGCGGTGGCGGTGGGCCGGGCCGCGGTTCCCGGTGCGGCCGAGGTTTCGGCTCGTCTCCTGCTGCGAGCCGAGGGGTTGTCGTCGTCGATGATCGAGGGGCTGCGCGTCACGTCCACCGACCTGGCGCTGGCGGAGGCGGACCCGAGGTTCGCGGTGGGCGATGCCGGTTGGGTGTCCGACAACCTCGCCGTCGTCACCGACGCGCTGGCAACTCCGGGCCCGCTCACCACCGACCTCCTCTTCGAATGGCATCGACGGCTGATGCGCCACGCCCATGGGATCGCGGAGGCCCACGTGGGCACCTGGCGCGACCGACTCGGCTGGGTGGGCGGCGCCAACCCGCTGGTGGCCGCCCACGTCGCCACTCCGCCCGAGCTGATCGACGAGGCGATGGCCGACCTGGTCGTGTTCGCCAATCGGACCGATGTGGATCCGGTCACTGCGGCGGCGGTGATCCACGCCCAGTTCGAGACGATCCATCCCTTCGCCGACGGCAACGGCCGGATCGGCCGGGTCCTCATCGGCCGTGCCCTGGCCCGCGGCACGGGCACGCCCGTTCCGCCGCCGGTGTCGACGCAGTTCGCCCGCGACATCGGCGGGTACCTGTCGGGGTTGGCGCTGTACCAGCAGGGCCTGGTCGACGGCTGGGTGAGGTGGTTCGCCGGGGCGGTGTCCATGGCGGCGGAGCGGGCGAGCCTCACGCTCGGGCTCGTCGGTGAGCTGCACGATCGATGGCTCGAGACGTGCGCGGACCTCCGCAAGGACTCGGCGGCCTGGCGGCTGCTCGCCGAGCTCGCCAGCTACCCGGTGCTCGATTCGAGTCGTGCGGCGCGGATCGTCGGTGTGTCCGAGCGAGCTGCGCGCGGCGCGCTGGCGGAGTTGGGCGACCGTGGTGTCGTCGTTCCCGTCACTCCCCCGAGTGCACCGCCCGGTGGTGTGGTGCGGTGGTGGGCCGCCGTCGAGTTGCTCGACCTCGTGGGTGGCTGAGGACCGGTCCACACTGTGGCCTACTCGGTTCTCTACAACAGGATCATGGCAGCGAGGAAGAGTCCGAGGACCGTCCACGTCGCCACTGCCTGGATCCAGTTGATCGTGAAGTAGCGCCGCCGACCGGCCTCCCAGTCGGACGGCATGGCGTCGGGGTCCCAGGCCATGATCACGTCGTA
Source organism: Acidimicrobiales bacterium (assembly GCA_036520815.1). Taxonomy (GTDB): domain Bacteria; phylum Actinomycetota; class Acidimicrobiia; order Acidimicrobiales; family Acidimicrobilacustridaceae; genus CAMFLJ01. Next base: position 3,546 of record DATDIY010000297.1, on the reverse strand, counting down.
GTGCGGCTCCTTCCACACGTTGGAGACGACGTACACGCACACGATCACGATGGCGAGACCGATGGCAGTCAGCACGAACGGGGCCGAGCTCCGGTCCCCCCACAAGGTGACGAGGACGACGATCGGCGCGATCGCCATCCCGAGTGCACAGACGTAGTTGAACCACGCCTTCCTCGCGAACGCGAGCCAGGCTCCCATGAAGCCTCGGAACGCTCGGCCGTCCATCGCCGCCATCATCGGGTGCAAGATCGTGGTCAGCGTCCCCAGGAGACCCGACCACAGCCCTGCGAAGACAACGCTGGCGGCGAGTGAGAGCTCTTCGATTGTCATGGCTTTCCCTTCTCTGTGTGGGCCGCAGAATGGGTGGCTTTCGTAGGTGCGACTGGGAAAAGCGTGGGCAACGTCACTGAGGTGGCGCTGAGGTGAGAGGCCAGCCCGGCCATCAGCGCCGGCTCAGTGCGGTTCGAGAAGGTGGCGCTGTCGCTCCGACTGGGGCGGCGACCACTTCTCGGGAGGCACCCACATGACCACCACCCTTTCCACCCCGCCTGACGTCGCCACGCTGCCCGCCCCGCCGGTCGCGGCCGTCGCTGCTCGTGCCGTCGAGGCCACCAAGCGCTACGGCAAGGGCGACACGGCCATCACGGCCCTCGACGCCGTCACCGTTGACTTCCGAGCCCGGGAGTTCACCGCCATCATGGGCCCGAGCGGCTCGGGCAAGAGCACGCTGATGCACAACGTCGCCGGGCTCGACACGCTCACTTCGGGCCGGGTCTACATCGGCGACACCGACCTCGCAGAGCTCAACGACCGCCAGCTCACCATCCTCCGGCGGGAGCGCATCGGCTTCATCTTCCAGGCCTACAACCTGGTGCCGACCCTCACCGCCAGGGAGAACATCAACCTCCCGATGGCGTTGGCCGGCCGCAAGGTCGATCAGCAGTGGTTCGACCACGTGGTCGCCACCGTCGGCCTCGGCTCCCGGCTCAGCCACCGGCCGAGCGAGCTCTCCGGTGGTCAGCAGCAGCGGGTCGCCGTGGCCCGGGCCCTGGCCAGCCGGCCGGAGATCATCTTCGGCGACGAGCCCACCGGCAACCTCGACTCCCGGTCGGGCGCCGAGATCCTCACCTTCATGCACGACGCGGTCTCCGAGTTCGGTCAGACCATCGTGATGGTGACCCACGACCCGGTGGCGGCCAGCTACGCCGACCGGGTCCTCTTCCTCGCCGACGGCAGCATCGTCGACGAGATGTCCATGCCCACCGCCGAGCGCGTGCTCGACTGCATGAAGCGCTTCGGGGAGTGAGTCCGATGTTCCACACGACGCTCAAGAATCTGGCCGCCCGCAAGCTGCGGCTTCTCACCACCAGCATCGCCGTCCTTCTCGGCGTTGCCTTCATGGCCGGCACGCTCGTGCTGACCGCCACCATCGGCGCCAGCTTCGACAGCCTGTTCGCCGACGCCTACAAGGGCACCGACGCTTACGTCCGGGGCCAGGTCGCCCTCGAGAACGACGTGGTCGGTGACCAGCGCTCCCGCCTCGACGCCTCGCTCGTCGACCAGATCGGCGCCGTCGACGGTGTCCGGGTGGCCGAGGGTGGCATCGAGACCTACGCCCAGATCGTCGGCAGTGACGGCGACGCCCTCGGGAACCCCGGCATGGGTGCCCCGGTGCTCGGCGGGATCTGGCAGACCGACGAGACCCTCAACCCCTACGACATCGTCGACGGTCGCGGGCCCCAGTCGGCGAGTGAGGTGGTCATCGACCGCCACAGCGCCGAGACCGGGAAGCTCGACGTCGGCGACACCATCTCGGTGCTCACCCAGTCGGGCACGGTGCAGGCGCAGCTGGTGGGCATCACCACCTTCGCCGGCTCCGACAGCCCCGGCGGCGCCTCGATGGCGCTGTTCACGCCGGACGCGGCCGAGACCTACCTGACCCAACCGGGTCGCATCGACTCGATCAAGGTCGCTGCCGAACCGGGCGTCAGCCAGGCCGAGCTCGTCGACCGCATCACCGCATCGGTGCCCGGTGACGTCGAGGTCCTCACCGGCGACGCCATCACCGCTGAGACCCAGAAAGACGTCCGGGAGAGCATGGGCTTCCTGAACACGTTCCTGCTGGCCTTCGCGGTGATCGCCCTGTTCGTCGGTTCGTTCATCATCTACAACTCGTTCTCGATCCTGGTGGCCCAGCGCACCCGGGAGATGGCCCTCATGCGGGCGATCGGTGCGGGACGGCGGCAGGTGATGGGCTCGGTGCTGCTCGAGGCGGTGGCCGTCGGCCTGGTCGCCTCGGTGGCCGGGATCGTGGTCGGCGTCGGCATCGCAATGGCCCTCAAGACGCTGCTGAGCGGCATGGGCATCGACTTCCCGTCGGGCACCGTGGTGCTCGGCTCGGGCACGATCATCGCCTCGCTGGTGGCCGGCCTCGGGGTCAGCGTGGCTTCGGCGGTCTTCCCTGCCCGCAAGGCGGCGAAGATCCCGCCGGTGGCGGCGATGCGTGACGTCGCCGTCGACACGTCGGCCCGCAGCGGCACCCGCACCATCGTGGGAACCGCCGTCACCGTGCTCGGTGCCGCCGCCATGGCCCTCGGCCTGTTCGGTGGTGGCGGGGTGGCACCGGTGGGCCTCGGAGCGCTGGTCGTCTTCATCGGTGTGGCCATCCTCGGCCCGGTGCTGGCCCGACCGTTCAGTCGGGTGCTCGGTGCGCCGGTCGCCCACCTGCGGGGCGTGTCAGGATCGTTGGCCCGGGAGAACGCCATGCGGAACCCGAAGCGCACGGCCGCCACGGCCTCGGCGCTGATGATCGGGGTCGCCCTGGTCGGTTTCATCACGATCATGGCGGCGTCGACCAAGGCCACGGTCGACGAGAGCGTGCAGCGCAGCTTCACCAGTGACCTGATCATCGACTCGGGGAGTAGCGGCACGGGCGGACTGCCCTCGGACATGGCGGCCCAGGTGGCGGCTCTGCCCGAGATCGAAGCCGCCTCTGGCTTCCGGATGACCCCTGTCGACCTCGACGGCAGCTCGCAGGTGCTCACCAGCGTCGACCCGACGCAGATCGACGAGGTCGTCGACCTCGGGCTCACCGAGGGCTCGCTGGCCGATCTCGGCGCCAGCCAGCTGGCGGTGAACACCAAGGAGGCCGAGGGCAAGGGCTGGGCCGTGGGCGACACGGTGCCCGTGCACTTCGCCGAGACCGGCGACCAGGCCTTCACGATCGTCGCCCTGTTCGACGAGAAGGACACCTTCGGGAACTTCCTGATCGGCCACGCCGCCTACGACGCCAACATGGCCGACTCCTTCGACCTGCAGATCGCCGCCCGGCTCGCCGACGGCGTCGACCTGGAGACCGGACGGGCTGCAGTGGAGACGGTGGCCGACGCCAGCCCGCTGGCCGAGGTGCAGGACCGGGACGAGTACCGGGAGGCTGCCGGCGCCAACGTCGACATGCTCCTGAACCTCATCTACGCCCTGCGCATGCTGGCCATCGTGATCGCCCTCCTCGGCATCACCAACACCCTGGCGCTCTCGATCCTCGAG
>DATDIY010000296.1:0-6631 GCA_036520815.1 Acidimicrobiales bacterium | reverse complement strand
TGGACTACGAGGTGTTCCTGCTCTCCCGTATCCGGGAGGAGTGGCAGCGAACGGGCGACAGTCGCACCTCGGTCGCGGACGGGCTGGCGGCCACGGCCAAGGTGATCACGGCGGCGGCCGCCATCATGGTGGTGGTGTTCGGCAGCTTCATCCTCGAGTCCGACAGGGCGCTCAAGCTGATGGGCATCGGTCTGGCCACGGCCATCTTCCTGGACGCCACCGTCGTGCGCATGCTGCTCGTGCCCTCGACGATGGAGCTCCTGGGCGACCGCAACTGGTGGCTTCCCCGCTGGCTCGGCCGCATCCTCCCGGTGGTGCACATCGAGGGTGACCTCGAGCCGCGACCGGAGGACACCGAGCGCGAGCCGGCGTCGGTCAGTTGACCGACGCCGCCGTGCCTCGCGGCGAGCGGCCCGAGCACCCGTCGGCAGGAGCAGCATCGGGATCTGGACGTAGGCCGCGATCAGACCGAAGCCCGCCATCGCCCAGGTGTGGCCGATCCCGTAGGTCGCGGTGGCCGTCACAAGGCCGGCCCAGAGCAGCACCTGGGTGCTGGCCACCGTGACGCGCATGACCCGGGTGATCGTCACCGCCAGGGGCGTGGTCCGGGTGTTGGCGCTGCCCGTCGCCACCCACTCCTTGGTGCGGCCCGTGAGGACGTGGCAGATCGCGACGGCGTGGGCGAAGGAGTAGAGCTGTTGCACACGGAGGACATCCATCCGCCAGTAGCCCCGCATCACGGTCGGTAGCACGAAGTACCAGAGCAGGATCGCCCCCAGCAGCCACACGGTGTTGCGGGGGTAGATGTCGCCGGGGAACACCCACAGCATGATCAGTCCGGGCCAGGCGGCGACGAAGACGTTGAGCGCGGTGGTGATGTAGTAGAGGAAGCCGGACCAGAACGAGATGCGCTGGCGCACCGAGAAGATCTTGTTCTGGTGGAACGACCGGTCGAAGAGCAAGGACATGGATCCCGTGCACCAGCGATACTGCTGGTTGAGGAAGCCGAGCAGGGCGTCGGGGCAGAGGCCCTTCGACACGAGGATCGGCACGTAGCGGAGCTGGTAGCCCGCCTTCGTGAGCTTCACGCCGGTGTGGACGTCCTCGGAGTGGCCGATCTGGGCGAAGCCGCCGGCGGCGTCGAGGGCCGATCGGCGGTAGATCGCGCACGTGCCGACGCAGATGGCGGCCTTCGAGCGGTCCCGTGACGGTTGGATCCAGCGGTAGAAGAGCTCCTGGGTGGCCCCGGCGCAGCGCTGGAGCCAGCCCATCCCCTTGCGGGCGTCGAAGTACTGCGGCGACTGCACGATGCCGGTCGTCTCGTCGACGAAGTAGGGCATGAGCTCGCGGAGGTAGTCGGTGCGGGGGACGAAGTCGGCGTCGAAGATGGCGATGAAGTCGTTGTCGCTCTGGTCGTACCCGAACTTGAGGTTGCCGGCCTTCTTCAGGTGGCCGCGGTTCTCCCGCACCCGGTACTCGAACCCACGGCCGGCGGCGAGGGCGGCAACCTCGGGACGGTCACCGTCGTCGAGCACCCACACCCGCACGGCGCCGGGCCAGTCGAGCCGGGCAACGTAGCGGTAGGTGTTCTCGAGGACGTCGAGCGGTTCTCCGGCGGTCGGGAGGAACACGTCGACGCTCGGCCAGTGCTCCGGGTCGTAGCTGAGGACCCGGAGCTCGTGGTCGAACAGGCTCGTGCGCTTCTTCCTCGTGCTGCTCGCCAGCGAGACGACCATCGCCACCATGTAGAGCGACGCGGGGATGAAGAAGAACCACAGGGCGGGCCGCGACAGGGCGAAGCGGGCGATGCTGAAGACGACGAGGCTGAGGGTGAACGCCTGCAGGACCAGCAACCAGCGGTGCTGGCGCCCCATGTACCAGTACTTCTCGTGGTCCGACGGTGGGACGGGCAACCGGGTCTGCTCACGGACCGCTCTCCGACCGCGGACGGGACGGTCGGGGACGCGAGTGACGGGGCGGCTGTGGACGGTGGTCATCGGTCCTCCGCTTCAGGGGGGTTGGTGGAGGTGGTCGTCGTCGGTGCCGGGCGAGTCGTCGTCGAGGTCGGCGGAACAGTGGTGGTGGTGGTCGTCGTCGTCGTGACGGTCGACGTCGTGGAGCTGGTGGTGGTCGTGGTCGGTGGCTCGCTGGTGGTGCGCGGGACGAGCACGAACCGCTTGCCCCGTTCTCGGCCGAACGTCGAATCGGCCAGCCCGGCGCTGAAGGCATCGAACACGGCCGGGCTCGAATCGAGCCGCCAGTCGTTGGTGACGCCCTTCTCGGTGATGGCGTAGTTGAACCAGATGAACCCGACGATGTCGGGGTTCGCCTCGAGCCCGGGGAAGAGCGACTCCATGAAGCTGCTCTTCTGGCCGCCTGTCTCCGTCGCCCCGATCTCGGAGAGCATGATCGGCAGCCCGGGCGCCACCCGGCGCAGCTCGGCGAGGGTCTTGTCGTACGTCGCTGCGAACGTGGGGCTCTTGTCGCCGGGCCGGTGGTAGCCGGTCATGCCGACCCAGTCGACGTACTCGGTACCGGGGAAGTAGTTGTCGATCGACGGGAAGCGCGTGAGGTTGTCGATCCGGTTCGGTGACCACAACCACACGACGTGCTCGTTGGCGCCCACCGACTCGAAGAGGTCGTGGATGTGACGCCAGGCGGCGATGAAGTCGCCCTTCTCGTTGCCGTACGGGGCGTCGAACTCGGCCCACCGGTACCAGTTGCCGGTCATCTCCTGGTCGAACCGGATCACCAAGGGGAGACCGAGCTCGGTGATGTCACGGGCGTACTGGGTCAGGTAGTCGTCGAAGTCGCCATCGGCGATCCGTCCCAGCGAGTAGTCGGTGGTGTCTTCCGCGAAGGCGAGAGCGCGGGATTCCCAGGTCATCACCGGCACCTCGCCCCTCTGCCATGACGAGAGCACCCGGTTGGAGTCGAACGGCGTGTCCCACCCCTTGTAGTAGCCGCGCATGGTGGCGTCCCGGGCCAGGCTGAACTCGAGGAAGTCGAACTCCTCGGTGGTGGCGGTGGCCATGCCGAAGTGGTGACCGCTGTCCACGATCTCGGATTTGCTCGGTGCGTCGGGCATCGCCGGCCCTGCCGGCGGGTCCTCCTCCTGGTCCGGGGCGGCCGGCTCCTGGTCGAACGAGACGGCCGGGCCCGTGGCGCCGGAGCGCCCTGCGCTGGTGAGGAGCTCTCCGCTCGACCCGTCGACCGCGGTCGTGCGGAGCTGCTCACATGCGTTGCCGTCCCCGTCGCCGTCGAGGGCCTGTAGGGCGACGGGGTCGCTGACGAACGCCACCTGGGCGGTCTCACGGGTGGGGTACCGGGCACAGTTCGGCGAGCTCGCGGTCGCCGCATCGGAGGCCTCGCTGCCGCGTCCCTGTCGCTGCCGGGAGAGCTGGTCCCGCAGGGCCTGGTTCTCGTCCTCGAGGAGCGCGGACTTCTCGCGCTCCGCCGACAACGCTCGGTTCGGTCCGAGGCGGACGTCCATTGTCGTCGCCGCCCCGGTGACGAGCGCGGCGGAGACGATGGCCGCCATCGCGTACCTCGTCGGGCGGTGGCTGAGGTCGGGCACTGACTGCCTCCAGGGGGGTGGGGGGGGTGGTGGGGGCTGTCACCGGGTAGGTCGTGCGACCTATCCCGGCACCCACAGTGTTCGACCAACCGCGTTAAGTGGAAAGTGCGCGCCGGTGAACAGGACGTGAAACGCGCGGTGCCGTGTAGCGTCCCGACCCGTGGAGAATCCGAGCCTGCGCACCGGCATGGAGGCGGATCCGGCGGCCGGGGAGCGGATGCACCGGTTCATCGCCGACGCGTTCGGCTTCTGTCGCAGCATCACCGGTGACGGTGTGCGTGACACGTTGCGGCTCGTCGAGCAGACCATCCCGCTGACCCAGGTCGAGGTGCCCACCGGTACGGAGGTCCTCGACTGGACGGTGCCTCAGGAGTGGGCGCTACGAGACGCCTTCGTGATCGCTCCAGACGGTCGCCGCCTGTTCGACGTGGCCGAGAGCAACCTGCACCTCGTCGGCTACTCGACGCCATTTCGGGGCGTGGTCGACCTCGAGGAGCTGAAGGCTCACCTCCACTCGCTCCCGGACCACCCCGATCTGGTGCCGTACCGGACCTCCTACTACTCGCCGACGTGGGGGTTCTGCGCGACCCAGCGCGACGTCGACGCCCTCGAGCCGGGGGAGTACGAGGTCGTGGTCGACACCGAGCTGTTCGACGGGTCGCTCACCTACGGGGAGCTGGTTCTCCCTGGTGACGACGAGCGCGAGGTGCTGGTCACCACCCACACGTGCCATCCCTCGCTCGCCAACGACAACCTCTCGGGGATCGCCGTGGCCGCCGAAGTCGCCCGGGCGCTGGCCGCGGTGCCCCACCGGTTCACCTACCGGTTCCTCTTCATCCCCGGCACGATCGGCGCCATCACGTGGTTGGCGACCCATCGCGAGGTCGTGGATCGCGTGCACTGCGGCCTCGTGCTCACCGGCCTCGGCGACGCGGGAGGGTTCACGTACAAGCGCAGCCGGCGCGGTGACACCGTGATCGACCGGGCCGCCGAGCTCGTCGTGGAGCGAGACGCCGGCGGCAGGATGCTCGACTGGTATCCGTACGGGTACGACGAGCGGCAGTTCTGCTCGCCGGGGTTCGACCTGGCGGTCGGGCGCCTCACCCGCGCGGTGCACGGGGAGTTCCCCGAGTACCACACCTCGGCTGACGACCTCTCCTTCGTCGACCAGGCGCAGCTGACGCACTCGGCGACCACGGTCCTGCGCCTGCTCGGCGCCGTCGATGGCGACGACACCTTTCGGAACCTCACGCCCTACGGTGAACCGCGGCTCGGCGCTCGCGGCCTCTACCGCGGGACCGGTGGCGCCATCGATCGTCGCTCCTACGAGATGGCGGTCCTCTGGGTGCTGTCGCTCTCCGACGGGCACCATGACCTGATGGCGATCGCCGAGGCGTCGGAGCTCGAGATGGGTGCCGTCGTCGAGGCGGCCGACCAGCTGATGGGCGCCGGGCTCCTGGCTCGGGTCTGACGCCGGCTCGGCCGGACCCAGTGGCTCAGCCGTCAGAGTCGGCGGGCGGCGCCGCGGCGACCGGCGACGGGGCCGGCTCCAGTCGGGCCGATGCCACATAGGCGACCGCCACCGCAACGATGATCAGTGGCATCAACGCGGCGGCGTCGGCTTGGAGGAAGAGCGCGGCCAGCAGAACCGACGTGAGCGGCAGGCCGAGCATGCTGACCGCCATGGCCCCGATGCCCATCCCCACCCCCGCGATCATGGGCAGACCGCCGATGTGCGAGAGCGCCATACCCCCAGCGGCGCCGATGAACATCGACGGGAAGATCGGACCGCCGCGGAAGCTGCTCAGCGACAGGCAGTAGGCCACCGATTTGCAGGCGACGAGCGCCACCAGGGCACCGGCGGTCCAGCTGCTGGCGTCGTGGATCAGCGACGGGAGGTCTTCCTGGCCCGAGAACAGCACCGATGTCGACCCCCGGTCGGTGATGGCATCGAAGACGACAGCCGACAGCGCCACCGCCACACCGATGAGAGGGGTGAACAGGAGCCGCCGGGTCGACACGATCGGTTGCAGGAGCTTGGCCCCGCGCTTGATCACCGCGCCGAGGCAGGCGGCGAGCAGACCGATGCCGATCGCCCACAGGAACTGGCTGAGGCGTGGTGTCTCGAAGTCGGGGATGTCGGGGATGCCGAGGGAGTAGGTGCCGAGGCCGGTGATGCCGTCGAGCCCGACGAAGATCAGCGCCCCGATGCCGGCCGCCAGCAGGCCGGGCACCATCACCACTCCCATCATGGCGCCGGCGAGCCCGGCCGCCTCCATCAGCAGGAAGGCGCCGAGCAGGGGGGACCCGAGCAGGGTGCTCACCGCCGCGAAGCTGCCGGCGGCCCCGATCACGAGCACGGCCTGGGCCGGAGCGTCGCGCTTGAGCAGGTGGACGATGAGCACGGCCAGGCCGCCGCCGAGCGCGATCAGCGGCGCCTCGGGGCCGATGACCGCCCCGAACGCCAGCGATCCGAAGGCGGCGAGGACGATGCCCGGCAGCTCGATGGGCGCGGGCGGGGCGCCAGAGTGGAACCCGTCCGCCGGTTCGTGTCCCCCGGTGCCGGGGAGCCGATCGATGGCGAGGGCCACGATCACCCCGGCGATCAGCAGCAGCGGGATCGGCCACCACCAGGGCATCTCGTCGAAGCCGAGGTCGACGGGGAGCGTGTTGAACAGCCAGTTCTGGGACTTGCCGACCAGGGCCAGGAACCCGTACGCGACGAGGGCGACCGGAACCCCCACGGCTGCGCCCAGGACGCACATGACGATATAGCCGCGGGTGCGGAGGAGCTCCAGGGGATTGTTCGCCGAGGAAGGGCCTGCCACGCCGGCGTCGGTGTCGTCCATCTCGACATCATCGCCGCTGGACGCCGCCGAGCGTCCGATGCGGCGTCTCGTCACGACGACGCGGGGTCCGACGGAGCCTCGGGGAGTTGCTCGGCCGGTGCGGTCGAGCCGGTGCGGGCGGCGTCGGCTTCGCTGCGGCGGCGTTCGACCCCGATCCGCGAGGCGCCGATGATGATCCTCACGACGACGCCCACGATGAGCAGGT